>NZ_JCAIJG010000181.1:0-6894 GCF_059735615.1 Desulfosporosinus sp. Tol-M2 | reverse complement strand
TAGCCGAGGTTTTTCTTAAAATAAAGCAGAGAGCTTCCCCCACCCTGTACAGCACCATTTATCATAGTAATAACAGTCAGTACAAACCAATTTCCGCAGAAAAACAAAGACCATTATTATCGCAAAGAAAAGGTAAATCCAAGCAGCTAATGGATATAAAAACCAACAAGCAACAGCCCCTAAAACAATCCACAAAAGCATTAAAAAATTGCCTAAGATTATGCTTGTTTTAGAATATTCTTCCAATCCTTGCTCATAGATTTTTATTTCGTTTTTCATAGTTATTTTTCCATTTATAAGTTTATATACATTTTCTTTTTAAAGGCGGGGTTCGGAATTTCATATAACGATTTCGGGCTTTGCGAAGTGCGAAGCATTTGGGCGAACGAAATGAGCCGCAAAGCCCGTGTTAAGTGAAGTTTCCGCCTGTCTTTTCCTGAATTTTTATTACAACCACACTCTATACTATTAAACGTTTTAAAGTCAATCCGTAAAGTATGCCAAGTATAAGCATCTCGCATAATCCAGTAATAAGTGTATAAAGCAATGCTCTAATCGGCACATTGAACATCATCCATTGCGAAGCTACATACATCACAACACGGAAATCTATAGTCTTCATTGACCGAACTATTATTAACCTGTTGCGAATATAGGAAGGTTGCTTACCATTTTGTGATATTCCTAACTTTTTTGTTAATTTATGCTTGTATTGCTAAATATGGCATGTTATCCTATAAGAACACATGTTCGTATAGGCGGTGCTATTATGCTACAAGCGGCTGCCTTAAAACTTGATACTTATTTGCCAAGATCTCCGCGTAAAAACAGATATTTCAGGCTGGTTGAAGATAACTATGAACAACTGGAGTGGGTCTGGGATCAGAAATACCAGCAAAAATATGGATACTGGAGACCTTATGTCACTGCTGTCATTTACAAGTTCCTTGATTGCGGCGATCCCCACCTTGGTTTTGCCAGGGTTAAATGTGACGACTGCAAACATGAATACATCCTGCCCTTTTCATGCAAGCGGCGGCATTTCTGCCCATCCTGCCATCAGAAGCGGGTCCTGGAGTTCGGTGAACACCTACATGAAGAAGTTTTGCAAGATGTACCCCATCGGCAATGGGTTTTTAGCCTCCCCAAAAGGCTCCGTCCGTATTTCATGTACGATCGCAAGCTGCTTGCAAAACTTAGCAGATGTGCCTGGAACGTTCTGGCGGATTATCTTAAAGCCGGTGTTACAAGGAATGACCCTATCCCCGGCTGTGTTATTGCTGTGCAGACTTTTGGCGAGTTTCTCAATTTTAATCCGCACCTTCATATAATAGCGACCGATGGATGTTTTTGTCCCGACGGTTCATTTATGACCGGAATTACTCCTGATGCTGCAGATCTGGAAGCCGCATTTGCTGTGGAAGTCTTTGACCTGCTTAAAAAGGAAGGAAAAATCAGCCGCATCATTATCAATAACATGAACAATTGGGAACACAGCGGCTTTAATGTTTATTGCGGTCAACCGGTCAGCGCTTGGGATGATGCCGGAATTGAAAGACTGTCCCAGTACATCGTTCGTGCCCCCATATCCCAGGAACGCATGCTATATATGCCTGTTCAGGAATCCCCGGACGGAACGGCCAAAGTAGTTTATGGCGGCAAGACAAGCCGTGTGAATGAAACCTTTACCGCTCTTGATTGGCTGGCCCGTCTTGTCACCCATATCCCTAACAAGGGTGAACAAATGGTGCGCTACTATGGATATTACTCCAACAAGTCGCGGGGTATTCGAAAAAAAGATGCTCTCATCGACACCACTGAAAATCCGTCACCTGGCTCTGTTAACACAGCTACTACCATAGTCAAGTCAGACCTGGCAAGGAAGAAGTTCCGCAAGAATTGGGCCAGGCTAATTCAGAAGATATATTTTGTGGATCCCCTCTTATGCCCAAAATGTGGAGGCGGCATGAGAATTATTTCGTTTATTGAGGATGATGCCACAATCAAAAAAATACTTATGCATCTTGACCGATGGCTGCCACAAACCCATGACCCTCCACAGGTGGAAGCGGATCGCATTACCATACATATACACCCTCATAGGAGTTATGAATGGTGGGAAGCTATAAAGTATGTTTCCGGCAATGAGTATTCCGATGACACTATTGTTCAGAGTCCGTATGAGGATGAATACTCCCAATTGGATCCTTGTGAATATAATTTCACCGACTAACAACTAACACGCCGCCTGCAGGGTCTGTTTTGTCATGTAAAAATATTTTTTTGCTTTGGCTCAGAGTTATTTTCAAGCTGGTTTGTTTTGATGTTAGGTACATTATTGTTTTTCTGTTCTGGATTCACCGTTTAAATTATATAAATACCCTTGATTTTGCCATCCGATAGCCTGATTATGCTCATATCCGTATCCGTATCCGTTATCCGTTATCCGTTATCCGTTATCCGTGCCCCCGCCTAGATCATAGACCAAGACGTGGCGGTCTTCGTCTAAGTGTGCTAAACCGAAAGCCAAAGCTGCTGCGGTGGGTTCATTAATGATCCGTTCCACGACAAAGCCTGCTAATTCACCGGCCTGTTTGGTAGCCCGCCGTTGTTCATCTGTAAAATAGGCAGGCACTGTGATCACGGCTTCTTTTTCACCGGGGCCAAAGTTGGCATCAACATAGCTTTTTAATTCTTTGAGGATCAGGGCGGAAATCTCCTGCGGCAAGAGGGATTGATCGGCAATAGCAATCAGCTCGGTGGAGCCCATCTGACGTTTGACGGCCGCCACGGTCCGGTTCGGCATGGCAATCAAGGCGGCGCGGGCAGCCTCTCCGACAATGACACGTCCTTGCAAATCAATCAGTACAACTGATGGAATAATGCGCCGGTTATCCATTGATGGAATAATCTCCGGTCTGCCCTTATGAATATAAGCCACTGCTGAATTTGTGGTTCCAAGATCAATGCCCACCACCGGGCGGAAGCTTGATTCATGGTTTACGTGATTATCTTTACTCATGATCCCTCTCCTCATAGACAATGACGTGGGCTTTTCGTTTAAGATTACCGTACTCATTGGCAAATCCACGCTTGACGACTTCGGCGACTTCATACGGCTGAATCGTCTGGTTTTCCTTTTCGCTTCCCTGATCTGAAGCCGCGTTCTCTTGTCCGGCAGGCGTCGATGGGCGGCAAACGGTGCCAATGCATTCGGCAATTTGCGGATTAAAACTGGTTCCTAGAACTTTTATTTCTTGCAGCCCGAGAACCTGTAGAGCTTGCAGAGTCTGGCTTGTCCATTTTTCCACTAAAGTTTGCCACATTTCTTGCCCTGTTTTCTGCAAGCGGACAGCCAAGAGATCGAAATCATCAAGCCAGGTTAAAAGCACCTCCTCAAGATAGGCCACCTGCTGCTCATAAACATCTAAGCGGGCACTCTCTAGCAAATATTTGTCTTGCCAATTTTGAACCGCCGTTAAGCCGGCACTCAGTCCCTCCAGTTTGCTCAGGGAATCCTGACCCATTTTATATTGAAGACGGCTGAGTTTACGTACTTGTTCATTCATCTCTGCCATTGATCCGGAACTGTCCGATATGTGCTTTTCGAGCCTTTTTAAGCGATCACTGATTCGAGTCAGGTGCTCCTGAACTTGAGCCATTGTCTGCTCCACAACCTGGTCTCTTTTACGCTTCCAAAAATTCCACCCCATACTCCTTATCTCCCTGCTGAATCTAAAATTAAAAGTCTTTTGATGGTCATTATATCATAATGCTTCCACTCTGCCCAACCATAACCAAGGTACGCAAGCGTGTCAAATTCATCCTCTCGACAACCGCACCCGGCATGTTGGCGACACTATAATGCACCACTCCGTGTTTGACAAAAGTAGGATCACTATGCGTCGTCACCCTGTCGATCGTCTCGATGCTGCCTCCCTGGTCAATGGCTACATCCACAATCACGCTGCCAGAAGTCATACTTTTCACCATATCCTCTGTAACCAGGCGTGGGGCGCGCGCTCCTGGGATCAGAACCGCGCCAACGAGCAGGTCTGCCTTGGCCACAGCATGACGGATATTAAACGTGTTGGACATGAGCGTTTTAGCCCGTCCGTTGAAAAGGTCATCCAACTCGCGCAAGCGCTGGGGGTTCTTTTCCAAGATCGTGACATCCGAACCCATGCCGACTGCCATTTTCGCAGCGTTCGTACCGGCAATTCCCCCGCCTACGATCGTGACCTTGGCCGGACAATTTCTAAGGGAGACCCTCTGCATCAAATGTGAAGGGTCTCCCTCTTAGCATCAAGTTTCTTCGGCCAATTCTTTAATTCTGTCTTCGATTTCATCGCGGACTGCTCTGAATACCTGCAAAATATCTTCTTCGCTCCCGTTGGCTTTGGCCGGATCTCTCAGTCCCCAATGCTCCTTTTGCACATGAGGCGGGGTGGCTGGGCAGGTATCATAGGCATCCCCGCAGAGAGTAATGACATAGTCAGCTTTATTCAACAAGTCCGGATCGATTACTTCCGACTTATGCCCGGAGATGTCTATTCCTTTTTCCGCCATCACTTCCACAGCCCTGGGGTTAAGCCCATGGGCCTCGATGCCGCCGCTGTAGACCTCATAGCTGTCGCTTAGGTGTATCTTGCCGAATCCTTCTGCCATTTGACTGCGGCAGGAATTACCGGTGCAGATAAAGTAAATGATTTTTTTCTCCACTGGTTTTCTCCTTTTGTCTTTCTGTTTCATCCGAGGCTTTTTAACTTTTCTAAGGCAGGGCAAAAAGCTCCCCCATGGTTTTCTCCGTGCCGGACCCGCAATCACCCGCGCAGCGGTTCCCCTCTTTTCCCAAAATATTTACTTCCAAGTTTAAGAGCAATGTTCACCAAGCCGATCATTACCGGCACCTCAATCAGCGGCCCAATAACTGCGGCAAAGGCCTGTCCGGAATTGATTCCGAACACTGCGACTGCTACGGCAATCGCCAGCTCGAAGTTGTTGCTGGCCGCGGTAAAAGCGAGGGTAACGGTCTGGCTGTAAGGTATTCCCTGGCGCCAGCCCATATAGAACGAGACGAAAAACATGAGCAGGAAATAAATAACCAGGGGAATCGCGATCCTGACCACGTCCATGGGTAAAGACACAATATATTGCCCTTTCAGAGAAAACATAATCACAATCGTAAACAGAAGGGCAATTAAAGCCAAGGGGCTAATTTTCGGCACAAACTTCTGCTCGTACCACATCTTGCCCATGCGCGGCAAAAGGATCAAACGCGTAAGCAAACCGGCAAAGAACGGAATACCAAGATAAACCAAGACACTCTGGGCAATTTCCCAAATGCTCAGATCCAGCTCTACCGTGCCCGAGGTAAGCCCAAGCCAGTACGGCAGCACGGAAATAAAGATATAGGCATAGACGGAGTAGAAGATGACCTGGAAAATGGAGTTTAACGCGACCATGGCAGCCGCATACTCCGAATCCCCCTTGGCTAAGCTGTTCCAAACGATCACCATGGCAATACAGCGGGCCAGGCCAATCATAATGAGTCCAGCCATATATTCAGGGTAATTATGAAGGAAAATGATGGCCAAGAGAAACATGATCATCGGGCCGATGATCCAGTTCTGGATCAAAGACAAGGTCATAACCCGGGTATTTTTCACCACCAACCCCATTTCTTCGTATTTAACTTTGGCCAAGGGGGGATACATCATCACAATCAGACCAATCGCAATCGGTATGTTGGTAGTGCCGCTTTGAAAAGAATTGAGCCAGGTAGCCACGCCGGGAAACACATACCCAATTCCGATTCCCAGAGCCATGGCCAAAAAGATCCACAAAGTCAGATAACGATCCAGCCAGGACAGCTTGCGGCTAACTGGAACATCAACACTCATTCTTTAGACCTCCTAACGCAATTATTCGTACCTATTTTTTCTCTTTACTTGGCCAGCGCAGCATCAAACCCGACACCCCTTGGCCACCGCCAAGCGCTCCAAGTCTTCGGAGACTTGCGGCAAATGCTCCAGGAGTACGGAAAGAAGCCTATGCTGGGTATTTAAGGAATAATAGACCCATTGCCCACCCTTGCGTTCCTTAACAAATCCTGCCTGTTTGAGCCTCCGTAGGTGCTGGGATACTCCCGGCTGGCTGATTGCAAGAATTTCCGTGAGGTCACATACACACAGCTCCCGCTCCCGCAACAGTCCCAGAATCCGGAGACGGGTTTTATCAGCCAGTACTTTAAACTGCTCCGCAGTTTGTTCCGCTGACTCAAGATTCATTCTGCTGACCCTCCTTTCTAACTCTATATAAATATATTATTATGTATTTTCTTGATTAGCAAGAGAGTTTAGCTGTTTTTACCCTCTAATATATCTCAACTCTCATCCAAAGGGGTCTGGCCCTGACCCCTTCAAAATTGGACGCGGTTCTCATAAAAACCCGCCCCAACTTTCTCTTATAGAAAGTTAGGGCGGATTACGTTGTCTTACTATTTTTCTTAATCCGGTGCTTTGACCAAATAAAACTTCGCCTTCATAATATCCTTGATCTCATGGGTTTCAACTTGCCTGGCGACTAATTCCAGCTCTTCATGATGCTGTTTGGCATATGCTTCCAGACGGTCAAATCGAGTGTCATGTTCTTCAGCATGTGCTTCTAAGCGAGCAAACCGTGCATCGTGTTCTTCTAACTTTCCGAAAACTTCTCCAAATTGGTTTTGGATTTAATACAGCAATTTTAAAGAGAGTGAATTTCTGAATAAGAGAAATGATAACCAAAATAAGGGGAATCAAACTTAACAAGCCATAGGTAAGAGGAGCAAGTTTTAAACCAAAGATATTAGGGAAATTCTCAATCTTGCCCTTTTTAAACGTATCAGAAAGT
>NZ_JCAIJG010000025.1:0-2373 GCF_059735615.1 Desulfosporosinus sp. Tol-M2 | reverse complement strand
TATCTGACCCCTTTACAGGATCTGTGGGCAGCGTTACCATAACAGACTCCGAGGGGGTTCAAAGATTATTTCCTATTTCCGGGTCAGGTGGAAACTATACAATTTCCAATGTAACGTTAGAAAACGCTGGAGATTATCAATTAGTCATCCGCCAAGGAGCAATGGGTACAGCCTTAGCCGCAGGGACGATAACGGTGCTGAATGCCAAATCAATCATTACAGACTCTCTTGTAATGAATACGAATAAAACCATAAATATTAAGGTTATGGATTCCGCAGGTAATCCATTGGTCCGTAAATCTATAACTGTAGACGGGACTGCAGTAGGAGCTGCGGATTCAACTTATACAACGCTTAGCGATGGAACGTTTACATTTACGATGACCCCTACTGCGTTGGGAACCGCTAACATCATTTATGCCGGGCATGTGATCGGTACGATTCCGGTTCTTCCCGCCTATACTCAAAATGCGCGCATCGGAGGGACGACGGAGGATAACGTTTCCCTGGCGATTGCCATTGCCCAAAGTGGATGGACGATGGGGACCCCTTATGTCATTTTATCACGCGATGATCAATTTTCGGATGCTCTCGCCGCAGTTCCACTTTCGAAAAAACTTAATGCTCCGATATTAATGACGGATTCTGCGAAATTAGACGATCGGACGTTAGCGGAAATCCGTACTCTCGGTGCTAAGAATATTTATCTTGTGGGTGGAACAGTCGCCATTTCTCAAGGCATTCAGGATAGTTTGAGCAATGAGTTTACGGTTACTCGCCTTGCCGGGCAACAAGGATATGATACTGCTGCGCTGATCTCCTCAAATGTGGGGATTGATCCCACCCATACCGTATATCTTGCCAATTCGCATGCCATACCAGATGCAATCGCGATCAGTTCTTTTGCCGCTGAGCAAGGAATCCCTATCTTGCTAACGGATCGAGATCAACTGCCCGCATCTACAATTCAGGCATTGATAGATCTTGGTGTGAATAATGTCGTCTTGCTTGGGGGAACCGCTGTTATTAGCACGTCAGTCGAAAATGATTTAAGTTCAAACTATTCAGTTAAACGGTGGGGTGGCTATGACCGCTATGATACTCAAAACATCATTTTCCAAAATCTATTTTCCATACAAACTCCCCAGTCCCCGCTGTACTTAACATCTGGACTGGTTCGGCAAGATGATGTCAGTTCAGGTAAACCCTATGCCGATGCCTTGTTAACGGCTGCACTGGCTGCGAAAAATGGTGGTTTTGCGGCTATGCTTCCGAAAAGTTACATCCCATTAAGTTTGAGATACTTTTTGTTATATAATAAAGGATATATTTCAAAGGCGGCAGTTGTGGGCAACAATAACGTTGTTTCGAAGGATTTGGTGCAACAGCTTCAGCAAATGTTGATTCATTAAAACCTTAGTACCCGAGGACAGCAAAGTCCTAACTCCAAAGCTTCGATTCAAGGTAGCCCCCCATGCCGCGGATGCGGCACCATCAGAAGGATGAAAATAACTATTTTCAGAGGAGTAGCAGTAAAAGTACTCCCGAAAAACATGGAATGTATTGAGTTTCGTTTTGAATAGAATGCAGGGAGCCTAATTTTTTGAGGGGGCTTTACTTGAATTAAAGGGGGAGAAACGTTGGAGAAACAACGCGTGATCGGTATATTTGACTCTGGGGTGGGTGGACTTACCGTAGCGAAAGAAATTCTGGAAAAACTACCGGATGTTCGAATTGTTTATTTTGGAGATACTGCCCGCGTCCCGTACGGAAACCGTTCCCGCGAAGAGCTTATCCATTTCGGAGAAGAGATTGTTACTTTTCTGGTTGGGCAAGGGGCAGAGGTGATCGTCGTTGCCTGTAATACCAGTTCTGCAACCGCGCTTCCTGTTCTACGGGAACAGTTTGACCTTCCGATGATCGGTATGGTCGAACCGGGGGTTCGTTTGGCTATTGAAAAAACTCTAGCCGGAAGGATCGGACTCATAGCCACGGAAACCACCGTGCGCAGCAAAGCTTATGTGTTCGGCGTGAATCGAGCATTGACGAAAGGAATCTTACCTGAAGATTTGGTGCTTCGGAAGGCTTGGCAACTGGGAGAGCAGGAGATAGCTTTAGTTAAAGCACAGGGTTGTCCTCTTTTTGTTCCCTTGATTGAGGCTGGTCTAGCTAATTCTACACAAGCCCAAGGGATCGCCCAAACGTATCTGGCACCATTAAAGGAGGCCGGTGTGGATACCCTGATTTTAGGGTGTACGCATTACCCTTTTCTCGAACCTGTCATTCGGGAGTTTCTAGGCGAAGACGTCCTGATTATCGATCCGGCTTTGGCTGTTGTGCAAGAGCTGGAGAAATTGCTTCGGCATATGGATG
>NZ_JCAIJG010000184.1:0-10458 GCF_059735615.1 Desulfosporosinus sp. Tol-M2 | reverse complement strand
GGCCATTTTTGAAAAAGCCGGAGGGTCTGCCGAGCAAACTTTGAAACAAGCGGGCTTGACCCGCGAGAAATTGCTGCAGGCACTACGTGAAATCAGGGGAACTCAACGCGTAACGAGTTCAAATCCTGAAGGGACCTATGCGGCACTGGAACAGTATGGGCTTAACTTAGTGGAACAGGCACGGCGGGGTCGACTTGATCCGGTGATAGGGCGTGATGAGGAAATCCGCCGGGTAATTCAGACTCTATCCCGACGCACAAAAAATAATCCAGTCCTCATTGGAGAGCCTGGGGTCGGTAAAACAGCGATCGTTGAGGGCTTAGCCCAACGGATTGTCCGGGGAGATGTTCCCGATGCAATTAAAAATAAACAAGTAATTTCTCTTGACATGGGAAACTTAATCGCCGGAGCCAAATACCGGGGAGAATTTGAGGAACGCCTGAAAGCGGTGCTCAAAGAAATTCAAGATCGAGACGATGTGATTTTGTTTATCGACGAATTGCATACCGTTGTAGGTGCGGGGGCTACTGAAGGAGCAATGGATGCCAGTAACATGCTCAAACCAATGCTGGCCCGTGGAGAACTTAGGATGCTCGGAGCGACAACGCTTGCCGAGTACCGTAAGCACATTGAAAAAGATGCCGCTCTCGAACGGCGCTTTCAACCGATTATTGTGGAAGCGCCTAGTGTCGAGGATACCATTTCTATTCTGAGGGGACTTAAGGAACGTTATGAAACGCACCATGGCGTACGAATTACGGATGGAGCTATCATTGCTGCCGCCGTGCTATCCGATCGTTATATTAGCGATCGTTTCCTTCCGGATAAAGCGATTGACCTTATTGATGAAGCCGGAGCGCGTATGCGCATGGAAATTACCAGCGATCCCTACGAATTAGATCAGATCAAACGCCGGATGATGCAACTGGAAATCGAACGGGAGGCCTTAAAGAAAGAAAAGGATGAAGCCAGTAAGGACCGCTTAACAAAAATCGAAGAAGAGCTGGCCAATCTCAAAGAAGAACGTTCCGGGCTGGATGCCCAATTGCAAGGCGAACGTGAAGTTCTGGCGCGAATTCAACAACTCAAAGAGGAAGTTGACCGTTCGCGCACCTTGATGGAGCAAGCACAACAGCAATTGGATTATAATAAGGCTGCCGAGCTCCAGTATGGCATCATCCCAAATTTAGAAAAGGATCTTAAAACCACAGAGCAAACACTTACAGCAAAGAAAAATACCTTATTAAAACAAGAAGTGGTCGAGCAAGATATTGCCGAAATCGTGGCAACCTGGACCCACGTCCCCGTCGCCAAACTTATGGAAAGCGAAATGGCCAAGCTTACCCACATGGAAGACCGAATTCATCAAAGGGTTGTTGGGCAGGAAGAAGCTGTTCAAGCCGTCGCCGATGCCGTACGACGGGCACGTGCCGGGCTGCAAGACCCGAATCGTCCCTTGGGTTCTTTCCTCTTTCTGGGGCCGACGGGTGTCGGGAAGACAGAGCTGGCCAGAGCACTGGCGGAATTCCTCTTTGATGATGAACAAGCCATGGTCCGCATTGATATGTCTGAGTATATGGAAAAGCACACGGTGTCTCGCCTGATCGGAGCACCTCCCGGATATGTAGGATTTGAAGAAGGCGGACAACTTACGGAAGCCGTCCGCCGTAAGCCATACAGTGTTATCCTCTTTGACGAAGTTGAGAAAGCCCATAACGACGTCACGAATGTCCTCCTGCAACTCTTAGACGATGGTCGCTTGACCGATGGGCAAGGGCGGATGGTGAACTTTAAAAATACGGTCGTCATCTTAACCAGTAATATTGCCAGCCCGTCTATTCAGCAATTGACCCAACGCAATGCATCTTTGGAAGAAGTACGCTCAAGCATCAATGAAGAACTAAGGTACCATTTTCGGCCGGAATTCCTTAACCGCCTCGATGAAGTCATCATCTTCCACCCTCTGGGGCGCGAGCATATCGGACGAATCGTGGAAATCCAACTGGGCCTGTTGCGTCAGCGCTTGAGCGAACGTAAACTCACGTTGGAATTGACGGCTAAGGCACGCGAACAAATTGCGAACGAGGGGTATGATCCGATTTATGGAGCAAGGCCGCTCAAACGTGTGATCCAACAACGTCTCCAAAATCCTTTGGCCCTTAAACTCCTGCAAGGAGAATTTAAAGAAGGACAACAGCTCCTTGTGGATGTTGACGCCTTGGGGGCATATATGTTTAATATCCAAAAAGATTAAGCAGCGTTCAAATATACCTATTACTAATTATAAGGACGTAAAATGAAATCGGGATCTCACTCGCGAAATTAGCCAAGTTTTAAAAACTTGGCTAATATTCGCGACTAAATGTATAATGCAGACGTAATGTTAAAAGTCAAGTGAGGCAAAAGCACGTGCAAGATAATAAACCGATCCATCTCCCTATTTGGCAAGGGCAAGAAGGGGAAGGACGCTGCTTACTTACGTTAATACTCACGGATACCGGTAATGGCATTCATGGGCTCCTGACCGGCGGGGAAAAACCGCATATCGGCGGAGTGGTTCTGGCCCTTCCACGTCCAAGCCTAAGCGGCGGGGGGTGGAGCTCAGATGTCTACATTACACCGGTTCCAGGGCACAAGGATGTTGACGTGGCCAGAACGGCTGCCGAAACGCTGGCCCGTGAACTTCGGTTGCCTGTGGCTATAACAGCCGGAATTCACTCCGATCACCTTTGCCCGGAGGAATTGAGCAAAATTATTTGTCATTGCAATACGCTGACTTCGAGTGCCCTGGCTTTTTTCAAGAACAAAAATTAACATAGTCATGTCCGGTGTTAAGAGCATTAAAATTCTGAGGTGAAACTATGCACGCTAACTTACGTCAGTTTATGGAAACTCTCCGACGGGAGAAGCAAATTGTCGAGATTGAGGCAGAAATTGATCCGTATCTGGAGTTGGCGGAAATTCATCGCCGGGTCATCGCGGAAGAGGGTCCAGCCCTGTTGTTCAAGCGAGTTAAGGGAAGCGATTTTCCTGTCGTCACTAATTTGTTTGGAACACGTCGGCGGGTTGACCTCGCCATCGGACCTAAGCCGGAGGAAACAATAGAGCGTGCCGTTTCGGCCTTGCAGCGTTTGCTTCCACCAAAACCTTCCGTACTGTGGCTGGAAAAGGATTGGCTGCTTTCCCTGACTAAGAGTGGTCTTCGCACCGTTAATCAAAAGCACGCCCCCGTCCTTGAGATCCAGGAACGCTCCGTAGATTTGACCCGGCTGCCGGTACTCACAAGTTGGCCTGAAGATGGCGGCCCTTTTGTTACGTTACCCTTAGTCTATACTGAACACCCCGTTACCGGAGAACATAATCTTGGAATGTACCGCATCCAAATCTATGGTTCAAACCAGACCGGTATTCACTGGCAGATTCATAAGGGTGGGGGATTTCACTATTATGAAGCAGAACGCTTGGGACAGGCTCTCCCCACGACTCTTTTTTTAGGGGGTCCGCCGGCTCTAATCCTTTCTGCTATTACTCCTCTCCCGGAAATGCTGCCGGAGCTTATCTTTTCTTCCTTTTTAATGGGAGAAAAACTTTCTCGGGTTAAGGTTCCTACACATCCGCATGCTCTGATCGCCGAAGCGGAGTTTGCCATCTGTGGAACGGTGCCCGCTCACGTCCGTAAGCAGGAAGGACCCTTTGGAGATCATTATGGCTATTATTCCTTAACTCATGATTTTCCGGTCTTTGACGTACATACTGTTTACCATCGACAGGATGCGATCTACCCTGCTACGGTTGTAGGGAAACCTCGTCAGGAAGATTATTTTATTGGGGAATATCTGCAGTCTTTGTTGTCTCCTATGTTTCCGGTAGTCATGCCTGGAGTCAAAGCGCTCCGGACGTATGCCGAAACCGGCTTTCATGCTCTGACAGCGGCTATTGTACGGGAGAGTTATCACCGGGAAGCTCTGGTCCACGCTTTTCGAATCCTTGGCGAAGGGCAGCTTTCCCTAACCAAATTTTTAATCCTAACTGATGTCCAGCTCGACTTAAATGACTTTAGAACCCTCTTGGAGACTGTTCTTGCTCGCTTTGAACCGGAATCAGATCTTATAATCCTCAATGACACATCCATGGATACTCTAGACTATACCGGTCGGCAGCTGAATCATGGCAGCAAGGCCATTATGTTTGGGTTAGGATCCCCCAAACGAGAACTTCCCCGTCATATAGAAATGAGAACCTTTCTCGGAATTCAAGGAATAAAACCTTTCTGTGCGGGGTGTTTATTATTAGAAGCTCCCTCGTTTAGAAATTCACCGGAGCTCGCAAATAATATGTTACCTCATCTCCAAGCCGAACCGTTCAAGGATTGGCCCCTGCTGATTTTAGTCGACGACCTTACTCTTGCTTTAGATACAACTGGTTTTCTCTGGCAAGTCTTTACCCGCTTTGACCCCGCTCATGATATCTATGCCGTGACAGAGATGCTTCAGCACCGTCTGGTATATCATGGCCCAATCCTGATCGATGCCCGGATGAAACCTGGTTATCCCGGTGAAGTACTCCCCGACGAGGCGACAGTTAACCTGGTTGATCTGCGCTGGAAAGAATATCAGATGTAAATAATCCCTTGACCATTTCTAAATAATGGATGGCCTGATCTACTTGAGTTTGGAGTTCAGTTTTTTGCGCAGCTAATTCTTGAATTTGCTCTTCGATTTTGAGGATTTCCATTTGCTTTTCGACAAGTTTAGTTTCTACTTCGGTTCTCACTGATTCTGAAATACGTGTTGCTTCACTAAGCAATGTTTCACTTTCACTACGCGCAGATTGTATAAGCTCTTCCGCTTGTTTTGCAGCTTCGTCTTTTACTTGGTTAGCGGCACGTTGAGCACTAAGAAGGGCGTCCCGGAGGTCTTTTTCTATCTGCTCATAGTGCTTTAGGCGATTTCCCCATTCCGAGTTTTGTTCCCTTAAACTGTTTATTTGTAAGCGCAGCTCTTTATGTGCGGCATAGGCTTCAGATAACTGACGGTCTGTTTCCGCCCATGCTTGGTCGACAGCCCCTGGATCATAGCCCCGAATAACGCGCTTGAAGTCTGGCGTTTCCAATGTTAAAGCCTCCTCTCCATATATTCCCTAATAATAATGTATCATTTCTTGATCCTTTCGTGAAGTACCATTAGACTTGGGAACTGTGATTTATTGGATATTATTTTTATGACCGTGAATAATTCATGGTCTTTTTACAAAACCTAACATTGTTAATAGAATGAGTTTTTAAAAAAGGAGGGATTTATGATTCAAATAAATGATCTGGAAATGAAGAAAATCCTGGACCAAGGCATGTTAACCCGAAGTATTATTGAAAATCAAACCGCCATGAAAAAATGTCAGATGTATACCGAAATGGCAAAAGACCCTGCTGTAAAAGGATTTTTTAAAGAACAAGCCAAAGGTTTAGAAGACGTATTGGGGTATTTTAAAAAAGGAATGGCGGAACTACAATAGAAAGGGGCTGCAATAATGAGTCAATTTACCGACTTGGATATGCTCTATGATTATGAAAAAGACGTAACCAGTGCAGCAATGGGATATATGACCCTAGCCACCCGTGCTCATCATGGTGATCTAAGAAAAATCTACTTAGACTTAGCTAACGAATGTACAAATGCCCATAGTAAGGTCAGCAAGTTGATTAACCAAAGCGGAGGGATAGCCTAATTCCGGGCGCATTTCGACTTACTGACTAGTATAAACAGACCTATAATAAAGAACCGGGAACATATTGTTCTCGGTTCTTTATTACCACCAACCTGAGGTCATTCCGTTCGTAATTTGGGTAAAGTTATAGATTGAAGCCTCATTAATTTGAAAGAATTGTTGACCAAAGTGAACAATTCCCTTCTCCGAATAGTATTGCAAGGCATAATCTTCCTCAACATGGAATTTAGAGGGTTCCCGATGTAATGTAAAATACTTTACCTTTTGATTCTCCAAGGCGAGTAAGGCTTGTTCTGACGATGAAAGGGGAGTTGCTCGTTGTAAGTTGCGCATTAATTCCAGAATTATTCCTTTGTTTGTGTAGTATAAAGGATGAAGCGGATCATCGGAATTAATCATTCCCAGCTTGTTAATCGCATGCGGATGAAGTACTCGATTGGGGACATTGAGTGTACTGAAAGGATCAAGCCAACTTTCTTTATAGGCTGGTGGTCCCCAAAGCAAGATCACTACTATAAACACAATGCTTAAAATGACAGCAAATTTATGGTTTTTAAATCTTAACAAGCGCATTCGCCAAGAAAAGACAAGACTAGAAAACGAAAGCATCGGCATCCTCCTTAAGTACGCGAATAAAGCCGATTTGCTGCAAACAAAGTTTAGTTAAACTCAATTTGCAGCAAATATATGATGGTACATAAATTTCGAACTCGAACCTTGAACCTCGAACCTCACACTTCGCACTTCGCACCTAGACCGCCAGTTGGCGTAATCGAAACTGTAAGGTTTTCCGTTTAATTCGTTGGATCGCGTTGTCCAATGACTTTGGAGGTAGTCCCAGACGTTCAGCAATTTCACGTTGTTTGAATCCTTGTATGAAATAATGTTCAAAAACCAGACGCTCAAGATTGGACAAGCCCTCATTTAAGCAGTGAATCATGGAACGAACTTCGTCATTGGCGATAACCATTGTAGCCGGATCCTCGGCGTTTGATAAAAGGGAGATAAAACTTGTTTTTTCTGATTCCGATATCATATTGTTTAGGGAATAAGCGTCGTTTAAGTTAATATGTTTTTGGCGGGTATACTTTCGCAGACTATCAATGAGTTTACGTTTAATGACCATCCTTAAAAAATGAAGGAAGGGAATGCCTAAGTTTGTGTCATAGGACAATACTGCTCTATATATTGCAATGCGCCCTTCTTGGATCAGGTCGTCATAATCTGTCCTTGGCAAAAAATATTTGCATGCGATCATGCGAACTTCGGGTTCATAGTGTTTAATAATGAGGTTTAAAGCCTCTTCATTACCCGAGCGTGCTGCTTCCAGCATAGCTCTTTCCTTGTCCAGAGCACTTATGTTGGGAGTCATGGTACTCAACTCCTATAAATAATAGACACTATGAGTTCACTATGAGTTTATTAAAGATTGCACTTTTTGACAAGCTTTTTTTCATGGACTATTAACCATATATTACTAATTTCCAATGAGTTACGTATAAATTGTCTATTTAGTTGAATCAAATAGAATTTCGAAGCTTATAACCACTAAATATAGTAAGTAGTGCTCTATCATACTACATATAGAAACTAGGGTATCGTTTTTAGGCATTATGAAATTCATTCATTTAGAAAGATTTAAGCAAATTTGCGGTTTCAATCGCAGTCATGGCAGCGTCAAAACCTTTATTTCCAGCCTTTGTTCCAGCGCGTTCAATTGCTTGTTCAATACTATCGGTAGTTAAGACCCCAAAAATGATGGGAACCCCAGTTTGTAAGCCCACGAGGGCGATTCCTTTAATAACTTCATTACTGATCAGATCAAAATGAGGAGTAGCACCGCGAATAACGGCGCCAAGGCAAACGACCGCATCATAGCGTTTAGAGTTTGCCATTTTTTGAGCCACGAGGGGAATTTCGAAGGCTCCTGGGACCCAGGCTAGTTCAATGTCCTCTTCAAGCACCCCGTGTCGGTATAGGGCATCAGTTGCTCCGCCCACCAGTTTGCTCGTGATAAATTCATTAAACCGGGCAGCAATAATTCCAATTTTAAGCCCTTTAGCCAATAGATTTCCTTCATAAGTTTTCACAGATTGTCCACCCTTTCGTCAAGTGATAATTTGCTTCTTAATGAACTCCCGTCAAAATATGTCCCATTTTAACTTTTTTAGTACAGAGATATGCTAGGTTTTCCGGTTTGGACTGGATCTCTATCGGAACACGTTCCACGACTTTCAAACCATACCCTTCAAGACCCACAATTTTTCGCGGATTATTAGTCATTAATCGAACTTTGGAAATTCCAAGGTCCGCTAAAATTTGCGCTCCAACACCATAGTCACGCAAGTCTTCAGGAAATCCCAAAGCCAGGTTTGCTTCGACCGTGTCTTTTCCTTCTTCCTGAAGTTTATACGCTTTCAGTTTATTCAACAACCCGATTCCCCGGCCTTCCTGACGCATATAGACTAAGACACCGCGTCCTTCACTCTCTATTTTCTTTAAAGCCGCAGTGAGTTGGTCTCCGCAGTCACAGCGCAGAGAATGGAAAACATCTCCCGTCAGACATTCTGAGTGAACGCGGAGGAGTACTGGTTTACCATCATCAACGGTTCCTTTGATCAAGGCGACGTGTTCTTCTTGATCGAGAATGCTTAGATAGCCAATGGCCTGGAAGTCGCCAAAAATAGTAGGAAGATTGACACCTTCGACCCTTTCTATAAGCTTTTCCGAACGGCGGCGATAAGCAATAAGGTCTTTAAGCGTAACGAATTTTAGGTTATGCTTTTCTACAAAATGTCGTAAATCCGGTACTCTGGCCATGGTTCCGTCTTCATTCATAATCTCGCAGATGACGCCTGCCGGCTGAAGCCCGGCCAGACGCGCTAAATCTACAGCGCCTTCCGTGTGCCCTGCACGAACCAAAACTCCGCCTTCACGGGCTTGAAGCGGGAAGATATGTCCAGGTCGGTGTAAATCGGTTGCCTTACTGTTAGGGTCTACGAGAATTTCAACCGTTTGAGCACGTTCAAAAGCAGATATCCCAGTGGAACTTGCTGCAGAATCAACACTCACCGTAAAGGCTGTCCCATGTGGATCCGTATTTTGCGTGACCATCGGTTCGAGTTGTAAGGCATGAATCCGGTCCCTGGTCATTGGAACGCAAATCAGGCCTCGCCCATAGGTCGCCATAAAATTGATCGCTTCAGGGGTCGCCATTTCAGCGGCCATGACCAGATCCCCTTCGTTTTCACGATCCTCATCATCCACCATAACAATCATTTTACCTTGTCGAATATCCTCCAAGGCTTCTTCAATCGTGTTAAACGGCATGGTTCTTCACTCCTTTATTATTAACCCAGGGTTTAAGCGAGTAAGATTCAGATAAATCCGTGTTCCGCTAAAAAACCCAGAGAAAGATCCGGTTTATTTTTACTTGAGGCGGTATTTATCCCCATAAATCGAGCGACATACTTACCGATAAGGTCTGTTTCCAGGTTGACGCTTGCCCCAATCCCCTTTAATCCCAGTGTAGTTTGCTCAAACGTATGGGGAATAAGGGAGACTGTAAAATATTCGGCTTCCACATCAATCACCGTTAGTGAAATCCCATCAATAGCGATTGATCCTTTTGGCAGCATATAGGAAAGTAAGGCAGGTGGTGCGCTGATTTCATAAACTTGAGCGATTCCCCATGAGCTAATCCTCCGAATGTTGCCAACACCATCAATGTGCCCACTGACCAAATGTCCGCCTAAACGGGTTTGAAGCTGTAACGCTCGCTCCAGGTTAATACGGCTGCCACTTTTAAGCTCGGCGAGATTGGTTTTTGCCAATGTTTCCGCCATCACATCCACTGTGAATTCACGCTCGCTTTGCCGAATCACGGTCAGGCAAACCCCGTTGAGGGCGATACTATCTCCGATTTGGGTTCCATTAAGGATTTTATGCCCTTCGACAGTAAGTTGCCCGGATTCCGGCAAGAGGCGAAGGGTACGGACGATGCCCAGTTCTTCGACAATTCCAGTAAACACTTGGATCCCCTCCCTCAGGCATTTGTGTCCTATGTTGTCGTTTGCGTGCAGTCACGCAAATTAACTTACATTAGCTTGTAGTTACTTCACCAAATTCCAGAAGAAGTTTCCGCCAGGAAGATTATTCTGACGTCTGGCTTCCGATCTCTGATGTCTGGCTTCTGACCTCTGACTTCTGATCATGCAGATAACCGGTAACATGAAGATCTTCCGCATACGTATCAAGGTGAAGATCTTGTAAGGCTATAGCTTCAGCCATATACTCAATATGCAACCCTGAAAGGGGAGAAGGGCCATTTCCCCCTACCAGTTTGGGTGCAATAAAAAACTCGATTTTGTCAACAAGTTGTTCTTGAATAAGTGTACCCGCCAGTCCGCCGCCGCCTTCCAGCAGCACACTGGTCCAACTGCGATGAACAAGATCCCGCAAAAGTTTTTCCAGGGGGACATAGCGAAGTGTGTCATATTGCCACACTTCAACCCCTGCGAGGTTGTTCAGACGTTTAATCTTCCCGGGAGAGGCGGCTTGCGTTGTAGCAATAATACATGGGCTGTGAGCGGAGGAGGTTAGGACCTGAGCATTTTCAGCGAGGCGTAAATGCCCATCGATAACGAGTCGAACAGGGTCTTGTCCACTGGGAAGACGGCAGGTGAGGGCAGGGTCATCCCGGATGACGGTTTCACTTCCCGCCAGAATAACATC
>NZ_JCAIJG010000119.1:0-8040 GCF_059735615.1 Desulfosporosinus sp. Tol-M2 | reverse complement strand
TTATAAGGTTTATTCCTTTACTTCTTCACCATCAGCTAATCCATCCGCCCCATTAATAATAATGCGGTCACGGGCTTGCAAACCTTGCACAATAACTGTTGACTCTTCATTTTTAAGGCCTGTACGAACAGCGATTTTCACTGCTTTCCCTTCTTTCACGACCATAACAAAATCCTTGTCATCCCGCCTCAGAAGTGCAGAGTTAGGGATGACTAAAACCGATGAATTTTTCACAGTAATTTTAGCTGCAGCCGTCATCCCCGCTTTTAATATTCCTTCCGGATTGTCTATGGCGACTTTTACCGGAAAAAACTGTCCGGTTGGAATGGAGGCTGGACTGATATAAGAGATTTTTCCCGTGAAAGTCCGGTTTGGAATAGACTCTACCGTAACTTCTACAGAATCTCCTACTTTGACATAGTTGATATAGTTCTCAGAAAGGTTTCCAGTCAGGGCCAGTTGATCGATGGCTACAATCGAAGCTAAAGGAATGCCGGGGCCAATCGTATCCCCAACAGACACATTCAATGTCACTAAAAATCCATCGATCGGACTTTTGATATCTGCTTTGGCAATGTTTAAGTTAATCGCATTGATGTTTGCTTGAGCTGCTTTAAGAGCTGCTCCTTGAGCGGTTTCGTATTGAGATTTGGCAATATCCCTTTTCAAAGTGATTTGTTCCATTTGTTGTTGGGAAATTGCGCCTGATTTAAAAAGCTCCTGAAAACGGTTATAGTCATTTTCCGAGTTTTCATAATTGAGACGGGCTTGTTCAGCCTGGGCCTGACTATTGGCAAGCCCGGCTTTCGCTTGTTCAAGTTGATTCAGCAAGTCTTTTTTATCTAAGGAAATTATAGTGTCGCCCTTTTTAACAAAGCTTCCTTCCTTTGCTCGGACTGCGATGACCATTCCTGGAAGTTGGGAACTTAGATTAGACTTTTCCTGAGCATCCATGATACCGGTTAAGGCTACTTGCCCGCTAAAATCCATGGCCTTAACTTCAGCCGTTTTTATGGGCAGGGTAGTTTCTACAGCTTTGGCGGCTGGTTTTGTTAAAATTACGTATCCTGTAACGGAAATGAATATGGCTAAGGCTAAAAGCATCAGGCTGCCGACTTTCTTGTTTAACACTTTGGTCTTTGTATTTAAGTTTAACATCATCCTTCTCTCCTCCTTTCGTTATTCGGCAAGATGGATTTTCGCAGTAACACTCATCCCGGGTAAAAGCCCCAGCTGATTTATTTCCGGAAAACGTACTTTGAGCGGAATCCGCTGGGTCACTTTGGTAAAGTTGCCGTTGGCTGATTGCATCGGTAAGATATTAAAAGTTGAAAGAGTGGCTTTGCCGATTTCATCGACTCTTCCTTGAAAGGTTTTTCCGGGCAAAGCATCAATCTTTAAATCCACAAGTTGGCCTACTTTTACTTTTTTGATTTCAGTTTCGTCAATATTTACATCCACAAAGAGATCTTTAGTATCGGCAATCACGGCGAGAGGCTGCCCTGTTCCAACCAATTGCCCTACCCGTACGGAGGACTTAAGCACTTGGCCGGAAATTGGGGCAGTAATCTCTGCTTTACTCACCATGATGCTGCCTACGGGATTAAGCGCACTGGGGTTGATACCCGCTGAAGTGGCCATCGCATTTGTATCCAGCCACCCAATCGTTGTTCCGGCTTCTGCATAGTCCCCTTCAGAAATATTCCAGGATGTTATTTTACCCGAGATGATCGGACTGACATTTGCAGTATAGGCACTGATCCGGGCATCATCGGTAGTAAGATAATGAGACATTTCGTACCAATAATAGCTTGCGATACCGCCGCCAATGATTAAGAGTACGGTCAGTGCCACTGAAATAATGATCTTTTGCTTCTTCATAATTCTCCTCCTGATTTTTTTGGGATAGTTTGTCATTATTGTAATTTAAGAAAATCCTATACTGTTTCTGTAAACCTCGTTTTCGGGTTTTTACGAATCCAACCCAGGATAGGTTTTTGCACTAAGAAAAAAGCGGGGACTATGCCGATTAAGCCCATGAGCACATTGACGAAGAAGGCATCCTGAAACCCTAAAACAGCTGCTTTTTCCTGGGCGATCCGAAACAGGGTTAACATATTAAAAATTTGCGCTTCGGGAGCCTGAAATCCCATACTTTGAAACAATGACGTTAACGGTTCAAAGGACTGCAGGGTATAAGACCAGGGAGTGGCGTTGGTGGCGATGTTTGCGTAGTGCCAAGGAGTTCGCGCTTGAATAATACTTGTAAGGATTGCTACGCCGACGGCACTGCCAATTTGACGAACCATATTAAAAAAGGCGGACCCTTGATTCACTAATTCTGCCGGTAAGGAACTATAGGCCAGGGTGACAGAAGGCATAATGCCGAGGCCAAGCCCCACTCCGACAATGAATAAGTGCTGTCGAATGGCTGCTAAGCTTGTATTCACATCAAGATTAATAAAAAACAGGGTTCCAAGTGACATAATTGCGATCCCCGCAACGGTTAAAAAGGTTGCGCCAATCCTGGGAAGGAGAAAAGCACTAAGGGGAATAAAGATAACGATACCCAAGACTTCCGGCAAGAGCATCATGCCGGTGTCCATGGCGCTCAATCCTCCAAGCTGCTGCAAGAATAAGGGCAGGAGAAAGAGGCTGCCAAATAAACTCATAATGATAAAAAAAGTAACGACCAGGGAACCGGAATAAATACGGCTTTTAAATATTCTTAAGTCTAAGAGAGGATCAGGCGAATAGGCTTCCACCAGAAAAAATAAAATCAAACTGCTTATGGCAATATCAAAGAGAAAGACAATCTTGAATGAAGTCCAACCTTCATCAGCACCGTTGCTGAGGGCTAAGAGCAAGGTCGAGAAGCCCAGTGCCGATAATAAGAAACCCCAGAAATCAAATTTTTTAGTCACTGTATCAAATTCATGTAATATTAAATAAGATGCGGCAATCGACAACAAACCGATGGGCAGGTTGATCCAGAAAATCATCCTCCAGTTAAACGTATCGACCAAGTATCCTCCAATCATTGGTCCAATGGCCGGAGCAATCAGTAAAGGAATACCCATCAATCCCATGGCTAAGGGGAGTTCTTTTTTCGTAAAGGTTTTCTCAACGATGGACAAAGCCAGAGGCATAATCATCCCCCCGCCAACTGCTTGGATAATCCGAAAGAAAATCAGGGCATTAATATTCCAAGCTAATGCCGATAGGATAGACCCGACCGTAAAAATAACGAGACTAAGAAGATAAATTTTTTTCATTCCTCTTGTATCAGCCCAATACGCCGTAATCGGTTCAAAAACCCCAATGGTTACCATGTAAGCAGTAATTACATACTGAGAAAGCCGTAGATCTGTCCCGAGTTCCAACATGATATCCGGAATAGCAACATTCACAATCGTCATATCCAAAAGATCCATGGATAACCCCAAAACAACAGCAATCAGGCTCAGCCATTTTCCCCATTTTTCAAACAACAATTCTCACTCCCTTAAAACAGACCCGATTTATCATTGACCAATACTGGCATAGATTGTTTCTAAAATCCAACCAATAAAAGCATAAAAAGCAAAAAAAATTACTGTCTCAACAAGATTATCCCCCAATTGCCTCTCCTCCTCTGTAAAGAAGTCTAAAAATTTCCTGAATGAAAGATGGAAATTATAAGACCTATTGTTATTATTCCGGCCAAAACTAATCCTATTTTTAAAAGCACTATATTTAATTGATAGACTTCTGCTCCGGTATGGGCGCTTATTCCAGAGCCGATAATAATTCCGGCGATAATTATACTTACCGCCAAAAGTATAATGCTAAAGGAAATGCGATGGGATATTCTATCTATTTTTCTCATTATCTTTTCAATATCTTGAATCTTAAAACAGAATGTGAAATCCTCATCTTCTATTTTCTTGATAAGGCTAAGAATAAACTCAGGTATTTTTTTTATTAAACCGCTATAATCAGTTATTCCTCTAAAAATTATCTTTGCAAAATATTCCGGCGACAAAGCAGCAAATGTTAATTTTTTAGCGATCGGTTCCGCAATTTCTAAAACGCTGAGCTGGGGGTCGAGTTTTTCTACCAATCCTTCCATAGTAATCAGTGATTTTGCCAGCATTGTAAATTCGGGGGGAAGCATAATTTTGTAGGAAAAGGCTATTCTAAAAATCTCATTCAACAATTCACCAATTTTTATCTTGTTGAGCTCATGCGTAAGATAATTATTTCTTATTGCATCGAATTCTTTTTCAAGTTTATTTGTATTAACCCCGGCTGTTAAAGCATTCAGCTCCATCAAGGCTTCAACAATCAACTTGCTGTTTTGGGAGGCAATGCCAATTAATATCCTTAGAAACTGGAGTTTACGTTCTTCGCTTAGCTTTCCTACCATACCTAAATCTAAAAAGACGATGGTATTGTCAGGTAAAACCATAATATTTCCCGGGTGGGGATCGCCGTGAAAGAAGCCATCTCTCAATATCTGATTGAATATTGATGCAGCAAGCTTCCTAGCTATCAGTTTATGGTCAATCCCCGCTTTTTTTAACGCCTCAAAATCAGATAGCCGTATCCCGTCAATATAATCCATGGTCAGAACACGTCTTGTCGTATGAATCCAACTGATTGACGGTACTAAAATATCCTTGTCACTAGAGAAATTTATTTGGAAAGTTTCTGCGTTTTCTCCTTCTACTCTAAAATCCAATTCATTTTTTAAGGTATTTTCAAATTCTTTAACCATTTTACTGAAGTCATAGAGCTTACCATATTGAGTATGGTTGTCAAGAAAATTGGCCAGGTCTTTTAGAATCTTTAAATCCAAATCTATCAATCTTTCTATTCCCGGCCTCTGAACTTTAACTACTACTTGTTTACCTGAATATAATCTGGCAAGATGAACCTGGGCTATGGATGCTGCAGCTAAAGGTTTTTCGTTTGCTGTTTTACCAATATGCTTAGCAATTTCAGAATTGCTTACAACCAATTCAGGCAGAAAATACCCGTATCCTATAATTCCAACATTATTCAATATACAAACATCCCTTCGTTTAACTTACCTGTGTATAAAAAAACCAGTAATTAATTATTAAGCATATACTCCCCGATATTCTTTCGGCAACAATCGGGCAATTCTTCGCATAAGGTCTCCTATCGGTGCATCTTCACTTAGCTCGGCCAGTGTAAAGGCTGGGCCAAAGACAACATTAACTTCCGCTTTTTGAAACCATTCTTGGTCCATATTGTCATTTTGAATAGGCAACAGTTTTTCCGATCCCCAGATACCAACCGGGACTAACGGCGCCCCTGCCTTCTTAGCAATGAACAAAACCCCTGCGCATCCTTCAATCATTTTTCCCGTGCGGCTTCGTGTACCTTCGGGGAAAATAAATATATCTTTACCGTCCTTGAATGTCCGTATTGCATTTATTAAGGCCTTGCGGTCCGGTTGATTAGGATAAATAGGGATATAATCTATAGTTTCCAAAACCAGGTTTGTCAGGTATTCGTGCTGCAGTTTAATCCCTGCTAAAAAAACTGTCCTCCGATGTGCCAAAATATCACGGAAAATAAGGCCATCGGCATTGGAGAGATGGTTGCAGACAAAAATTACCGGTTCTTTCGGTATATTTTCTAAGCCTCCTACCTTAAGGTCGCCGTAATAGTCTATTAATTTTTTAGTGATAAAGTGTACAATCTTTACCCTTGCATGGGAAGGCAAGATTCCCATCAAGCAGAGAATAGACTTAAACAATAAAGGCACCTCTTTTATAGTATTTCGGACGTCCGTACTAATTTTGATATACTTTTGCCGTTTCTAAACTGTTAATCTTGATTATTGCTTTTTTGATTTTGACCTAACCCCTGAATAAGCTGCTCTCTGACAATATTCTTTATATCGTCTTTAGTAAGCAAATCTTCTTTTCTTGCAATATTCACATAGTCTAAGGACTCTTTGACTTCGTCTTTAATCAATTTTTTTAGCTCTTCCCGTTGTTCCTTTCCTTTTATAACCAATTCACTTACCAGTTTTTGAGCATCATTTCTTGAGACTTCCCCTTTATTAACAAGTTCGTCCACTACTGTTTCAATTTTTTCTCTTGAGTAAGCAAATAAACCAAAACCAAGATTCATTGTTCTTTCTAATAAATTCAACATAACTATTTCTCCTTTCATTGTTAAGCTAAACTTTCTTCGAATATTAGAATATTATTTCTACCGCATTTAATGCTTCAGGCAAGTTTTTTTCCTCGGAGTCCAAAATTACCTGTATGGCAGTTCCCAGCATTGCACCAAGAATCATTCTAGCTATAGACTTGGGAGAATATCCCTCTAAATTCCTCCTGATTGGGATATCATGTAAAATGTGTTTTTCAATCAAATCCGACAGACCTTTAAAAAGGCTGCACAGAAGATCTTTTAGGGCAGAAGACCAGAGGGCTAAACCTGTTAAGTCATAGAGCAGGCGAAAAAGTGCAGGATTCGTTTTTAGCATTTCCTGAAAATATTTGATTAAAGAAGAAATTTTATCTTTAGGGGCATCCCCTTTCTGTAAACACTGTTCTACTTCCCTTAAATATTTTTGTGCCATCAGCTTAATAACTTCTGTAAACAACCCTTCTTTATTCTTGAAGTAATAATTTAGTTGGCTTAAAACTACACCCGCTTCATTCGCAATATCTCTTAAGGAAACATTGGCGTAACCTTTTGATGATATGCAGTGAAAGGCTGCCAGTAAGATTTTTTCCGACTGATTCTTTGTTTCTGCGTCTTGCTTCACTTTATCGCCCCTTTCATATAATTAGGCGTGCGCTGCTTAGGAAAACTATGTCATTTGCCTAGAGACCTTTAAGATATTTTAATACTTTCTCCACATCTTCTACTAGTTCTGCAATTATTTCGCGGGCCGGTTGTTCTCTACTGACCATTGCCGCTATTTGACCAGCCATTACCGATCCTGTTTCTATATCACCTTCAACGACTGCTGCCCTTAATCTGCCTTCACCTAATTTTTCAAATTCACCCTGTTCTGCATTGTTATCGGCCAATTCTGCAAAACAGCGGCTCAGTTTATTTTTAATTACCCTTACTTGATGTCCTCTATAGCCGGTTAATACCGTATCACGATCTTTGGCTTCAATAATTGCTTTTTTATAATTATTATGAACCGTACATTCTGCAGCACAAACAAATCTGGTTCCCATTTGTACGCCTACAGCTCCGAGACTTAAAGCGGCAATAATTCCCCTTCCGTCATAAATTCCTCCAGCAGCTATGACGGGTAAGTCTACGGCATCCACAATTTGTGGCACCAGAGCCATTGTAGTAATTTCTCCAACATGGCCACCACACTCCATACCTTCAGCAATTAATCCGTCAACCCCTGTTCTTGCCAATCTTTTAGCTAAAGCTACCGAGGCAACCACAGGAAATACTTTTATTCCCGCTTCTTTTAATTTTGGTATATGTTTACCTGGGTTTCCCGCTCCTGTAGTAATTACTTTGACTTCTTCCGCAATAACTATATTTATCAGTTCTTCCACATAAGGCGTCATATAATAAACATTTACACCGAAAGGCTTTTCCGTGAGCTTTTTTACTTTTTTTATTTCCTCTCTTACCACTTGGGGCGGGGCACTTCCTGCACCAATTATCCCCAAACCTCCAGCCTCGGAAACAGCAGCAGCCAATTCAGCTGTTGCTACCCAGGCCATCCCCCCCCTGAATAATGGGATATTCAATTTCCATCATCTTACATATTTCCGTCTTAAACATAATTTTCCTCCCTCTCGTTAACCATGTTACCACTTTCTCTTTTTTGTCTGTTACTTCCTCTAGTTTAAGCAGCTGTTTTGCTCGGCTCCTCAATTCATTCGGCAGCCCGTCATTGAGCTATTAGATATATTCATGTATGAAAAGCTGGTTTTCCATCATATAGAGAATAAACTTTTCTTAATAGTTCGGACGTACGTATTAACACTATAATAATAGCATTTTCCCTTTATAACTCATATTCAAGAAAAC
>NZ_JCAIJG010000024.1:0-1680 GCF_059735615.1 Desulfosporosinus sp. Tol-M2 | reverse complement strand
ACCGTATCCCTTCGTCTTCCCAGGCCAGAAGGTCGTGATCACACCCTGGTTTGGACGACGAGCGCATAGCCGAGAGACGTGTCTCACGACCCAAGCATAGACAAAAAAGACTCTATCCTCATTTTACTCCGCGCATCCAGTCCCGTTGGATTTTCCCCTTCCAAAGTTAGAATCGGGTAATCCAGCTTTTTTCGGATAATCAAATCCTCTATCTGGCGAAAGCAAAAACTTTGCGTATAGTGAATGATTCCGTCTAAGCGGCGGCGCTCGGCCTCCTGAGCGATATCCTCAAGGCGTTGAAATACTTTATAAGGATATGTGTATAAGCAGTACTGTTCCACGATATCATCCGTCTTAAAGGGCATTGCAAACTGTCTTTGGACTTCATTAAAAACAACACGAGCACCGTATTCTTCCAAAAAATCGTAGATTGCGGGGAAAATAGGTGGGACCCCGATAAAACCAAGTCGAATTTCTCGCCTCTTTCTCCGTAATCCCAAACGAACCCGCTCTGAAAAAGGCTCCCGCCTGCTCGCCGTTTGAATAAATTTCTCCATCTCACGGGCAAAGCCCTCAGGGTCGCCATTAAAATCCGAACAAGAAACAAGAAAGAGGTGGTTTTCAAACCCTCTCACCCGGTTTTCTTCCCAAGTTAGCCGGTCAATTTCCCAAGCCAAAGCCCGAACCTGATCCAGACGCTTCTTTTGCAGATTCACCTCTTCCCAAGTTGTGCCCAAAGTTTCAATTAGCTTGTCCATTTGGAGACGAAGCATGTCCGAATCCCGATCATACGGAAAGGAAAAAGGGATAATTTCGAGTCCTTCCACTTCCCATGTCTCCATCAAAGCGTGAGTATTACTGCAATCTCCTTGAGTGACCGCAATAATGCGCTGAATATCCGGATTATGCAATGCCGTCGAATACAAACCCTTAATCCAACCGCACACATTGCGAGGATAGCCGACCAACTCCGCTTCTTCCACTCGCTGCTTCGCTTCTGAACCGGTAATAAATATATTATTTAGATCAACTGGTATCTCACCGGCTGCAAAAATTACTTCAACCGGCACCGTCGTTGTTAACCCGATTTTACCCATAATCGCTGTCTCCTGTTATTCAAAAATATTGACCCCTTCTTATATCAAGGACAACCCCTATTTCAACCTGTTCCACCATTAACCGGCTCAACCAAAAGCTGGCAGCGCAGGATTGGCAGAAATCCTGTTTTTAACCTGTTCCGCTAACCGTAAAGATTTGTTGATTCAAGTTTTGCCCGGTAGCCATTTTACCCCTTTTAACCTTTTAATAAAATAAATATTAATCCTTTAACCCCATAATTACTTGCTCCACATAATCGATTGGTTCTTGGAGCAGCGTATTTCCAACCTGTCGAAAAAGACCCGGATCTCCACTTACATAATAGTGGCTGCGCCGCTGGTTTTTACTTAAGAACGAAGGGGATGGACGTACAACTAGTCCCGCTCGTTCCCACTCATCCATATGCCGAAGCAATTTCTTCAACTCTTGCACAACAGCCAAAGCCGGATCGATGATCAGGACGTCTTCGCCTAGAAACTCCCGAATGACAGGTTCGAGAAAAGGATAATGCGTACACCCTAAAATCAGGGTATCCACACCGGCCTCCTTTAATGGTGCCAAATACGTTTGGGCGATCCCTTG
>NZ_JCAIJG010000122.1:0-1684 GCF_059735615.1 Desulfosporosinus sp. Tol-M2 | reverse complement strand
ACCGTATCCCTTCGTCTTCCCGGGCCAGAAGGTCGTGATCACACCCTGGTTTGGACGACGAGCGCATGGCCGAGAGAAGACGTGTCTCACGAGCCAAGCATAGACAAAAAAGACTCTATCCTCATTTTACTCCGCGCATCCAATCCCGTTGGATTTTCCCCTTCCAAAGTTAGAATCGGGTAATCCAGCTTTTTTCGGATAATCAGATCCTCAATCTGGCGATAGCAAAAACTTTGCGTATAGTGAATGATTCCGTCTAGTTGGCGGCGCTCTGCCTCCTGAGCGATATCCTCAAGGCGTTGAAATACTTTATAAGGATACGTGTATAAGCGGTACTGTTCCACGACGTCATCCGTCTCAAAGGGCATCGTAAACTGTCTCTGGACTTCATTATAAACAACACGGGCTCCGTGTTCTTCCAAAAAATCGTACATTGCGGGGAAAATAGGTGGGACCCCGATAAAACCAAGTCGAATTTCTCGCCTCTTTCTCCGTGATCCTAAACTAACCCGCTCTGAAAAAGGCTCCCGCCTGCTCGCCGTTTGGATAAATTTCTCCATCTCACGGGCAAAGCCCTCAGGTTCGCCATTAAAATCCGAACAAGAAACAAGAAAGAGGTGGTTTTCAAACCCTCTCACCCGGTTTTCTTCCCAAGTCAGCCGGTCTATTTCCCACGCCAAAGCCCGAACCTGATCCAGGCGCTTCTTTTGCACATTCACACCCTCCCAAGTTGTACCTAAAGTTCCAATTAGTTTGTCCATTTGAAGACGAAGCATGTCCGAATCCCGATCATACGGAAAAGCAAAAGGGATAATTCCGATCCCTTCCACCTCCCACGTCTCCATCAGGGCGTGAGTATTACTGCAATCTCCTTGTGTCACCGCTACAATGCGCTGAATATCCGGATTATGCAATGCCGTCGAATACAAACCCTTTATCCAACCGCACACATTCCGAGGAAAGCCAGTGAGCTCCGCTTCTTCCACTCGATGCATAGCTTCCGAACTTGTAATAAAAATATTGTTCAAATCAACCGGTATCTCACCCGCTGCGAAAATCACTTCAACCGGTACCGTCGTTGTTAACCCGATTTTACCCATAATCGCTGTCTCCTGTTATTTAAAATATTGACCCCTTCTTATATCAAGGACAACCCCTATTTCAACCTGTTCCACCATTAACCGGCTCGACCAAAAGCTGGCAGCGCAGGATTGGCAGAAATCCCTGTTTTCAACCTGTTCCGCTAACCGTAAAGGTTTGTTGATTCAAGTTTTGCCCGGTAGCCATTTTACCCCTTTTAGCCTTTTTAATAAAATAAATATTAATCCTTTAACCCCAGAATTACTTGCTCCACATAATCGATTGGTTCTTGGAGCAGCGTATTTCCAACCTGTCGAAAAAGACCCGGATCTCCACTTACATAATAGTGGCTGCGCCGCTGGTTTTTACTTAGGAACGAAGAGGATGGACGTACAACTAGTCCCGCTCGTTCCCACTCATCCATATGCCGAAGCAATTTCTCCAGCTCTTGCACAACAGCCAAAGCCGGATCGATAATCAGGACGTCTTCGCCTAGAAACTCCCGAATGACAGGTTCGAGAAAAGGGTAATGCGTACACCCTAAAATCAGGGTATCCACACCGGCCTCCTTTAATGGTGCCAGATACGTTTGGGCGATCCCTTG
>NZ_JCAIJG010000004.1:0-19861 GCF_059735615.1 Desulfosporosinus sp. Tol-M2 | reverse complement strand
GGCAATCCAGTTATACATATCACTGGAGATAGAAGGAGTGCTGCCGTCAGTGGTAAAATAAACCTTATCGGCATCATTATAAGTAGCACTTAGTGCTATACCGGTTCCCGATAAAATGGTGGTTCCACTGCTTGGCGTTGCTGTTGGATCAGCCCATACTGCCGGGGTAGTGGTGGTCACTTCAATTTTATTTACATATTTAACGAACGCGTCATTAGTCTGTTCAGTCACATACCGCTGCCCAAATAAAAAATGCGGCACATCGGAAGTATTCATATCAGCATAATTATTACTATTCGCACTATGCAGGGCCAGAATAGGGTACACCTGTACTGCATCAGCGGTTGAACCTGGAATCTCGCCATAATATTCATGATTCTCTTTCAGCCCAGGATAGTAATAGCGGGTCTCGTTAATCAGTTCTTCCACAGTAAAACTAATATTAAAACCGTCAGATGCGTAAACTTTGATCATCTTGGCCTCGGCCTTAATTCCTCCGGCTGCGGTTAATAGATTCGCAAGGGTAACACCTTCACCAACATACCACTTTTTAGTAGGCCAGGTGTTAATCGCACTGTAGGTGGTCGACACCTGGGTCATGCCCTCTAATTGAGCCTGGGTTAACGTCACCGGGGTATTTACTCCATTGCCGGTTATCTGCACATCAGCAAACGCGCTTGCTGACCCGGGCATTATCAACCCGCAAACTCCCATGATCAGTCCCAGTATCAAACCCATCATAATTTTTGACATATTAAACCTTTTTTCACAATCATCATTCTCAAAACCACTCCTCTCTTATTAATCTACGGAAACACCAGATGCTTATGTTCTATAACAGCGTTTATAGGCATCCCCCCCTTTTCTCTACGCTTGACAGCTATGATTATGATTAATTTCGATATTTTTGTATATTCTGGAACTATTTATAGTATATTTTTAAAGATGTTCTCTGTCAATATTAATTGTTTGATTTATTTAGTTTTATTTCAATTTATTTTGTTTCAATTTGTTTTAGTTCATTTTAGCCTGGGTAAATCCGTCCTCATATAGGAATGCCTTTATCCCTATCTCGATATCATAGATAGCTGCATATTTCAGTTCTACATTCCGCAACCCTTACAAAAATAGCGAATTAGTGTAAATTATCCTCCACTATTAATAGAAAATCGCAGGTTTTTGCCATATTTATAGCAGTAATTAGAATCAATCCTCCACTTCAACTAGATTATTTCGATAAAACTTCAATGGTGCGGAATGCGGGGCAGATCACTTTTGGCTACTTATTAATAATCAGCTTAATAAGCAGCCAAAAGCCAGCGTTCTTTAGAATAAGAAACACTGGCTTTCGGCTTTCGTAAAGGGTCTTTTCACTATTTTGACCAAATGACAATAAGACTTATTGCTACTCTGGATTGGTACATACAGCATACTTATTAAAATTAGTCACATCATGATCTGTTACTGTAAAATAGTCGGGTTAAAATCTATCGCATTGGTTAAATCATCAACAATATAAGCTTTGACCATATCGCCAGGCAACACATTAAAACCGGCCTGGACGGCAAGGACGGCGTCAAAATCGGCTTTGGCGGCATTCAGTCCCAGCTGATTCCCGTTTCTCAAATGCGTAAAGACCACTACTTCATCACCATTATGGGGAATTACCGGGCGAATGTTAACAACAAAGTATTTAAAACCGGTTATATCCGCATTAACTGTCATAGTGTTGATGCCCTCTTCAGTTGTTCCCGGGGTATAAGCTGTATCGGCCTCCGGAGAAATCGTATAAACCGGATTTGGCTCCGGATCAGGCGTTGCCTCTTTACTGATCGTATAGCTCTCGATCACTTCACCGTTGGATTTATTGGATGTCATGGTTAAAACATCGCCGGTAATATCAATAATCTGATAGTTGCTGCCGGTCTCTTCCCTGGCAATATAGGAAAACCCTGAACCGCCGCCGTAAACCTTGGAACCGGCATTACCCATCACGTAGACAATACCATACGCTGCCGGATCAGTCTGCACTTCTCCCTGGAAAATTGGATAAGTCCTCATATACTCGTGCTGGTGCCCGACAAACACCATGTCCACCCCATTCTGCTCTAAAATAGGTACCCAATTTTCACGTATTGAATCATCAATTGTCTTATAATCCTCTTGAGCTTGATATGCAGGCTGATGAAACATCACAAACTTCCAACTTTTCGTGGTATTCTGTAAGTCTGCCTGCAACCATTGCTTGGCTGTTGCATTAGTATTGTTGCCGCTGTTCAGTACCACAAAATGAGCATTCCCGTAATCAAAAGAGTAGAATTCCTGTTTCAACCCTTCCGGTCCGTTATCCGGCAAGGCAAAATACTTCAAATACAATGATCCGTCGTGGTTGCCCTTCGTCGGCATCACCGGAATCCGGGAAAAAACACCTGTTGCGGCGTCGAGAAACTGTCCCCACTCGGTTTCATCACTGCCATTATCCGTTAAATCTCCACCTAACAAAGCAAACTTGATTTGGGGATAACCCTGGTAAACCGCATCCAGCATGCTGCCCCATTGGGCATATCCTGCCTGCACATCGCCCATATATAGAAATGAGAAATCTTCCGGACCCGCAGCGGTAGAAAAAGACAGGGTCTGACTCCAGGCTCCCTCTCTCCCTACCCGGTAAAAATATTTTTCATTCGGCATCAACCCGGTAATATTTACTGTATACCGATAATGAGTACTGTCAAAGGCCGTGCCGCCGCCATCCATTTGCTGGGCGGCGGCAAAACTGCCGGTAAATTCCTCCGCCCTTAAATACTGTACCTGAGCTGAGGAATTATCAGGCATTAACCAGGTAATGGTTTGAGAGGTTTCCGGATCACCGGACCAGGTTAAAATAATTTGCTCGGGATTTGATAATTCTTCAGCTAAGGCCGCCGGCGGTGATAAAAAACCGCAGAAAAAAACCAGCACTCCGAACAGAAAAATAAGCATGGTATTTGTAAGCGGAACCTTTCTATAATGGTTTCTCCATCTAAGTTTCATAACCGTATACTCCTCGTCTAATCGACTATTCCAGGATCACCGGATTAACGTTCGTGTCATTGGTGAGATCATCAACGATATATACTTTGATCACATCGTCGGGTTGAACGTTAAATCCCGCCTGGGAAGTTTGTACCAAGTCAAAATCAGCGCCGGAAGCATTTAAATTTATTTGTAAACCGTTGCGTAACTGGACAAATACCACTTTTTCATTGCCGGCATGAGCGACAACCGGCGTAATATAGACGGAGAAGAACCGTAAGCCGGTAACCCCGCTGTTGACGGTCATTGTGTTGATCCCGTCAACTGTTGTGCCGTTCGTATAGACAGCGTCACTGGATGGCGTGAGCGTGTATGTTCCTACTACGCTCCCTCCGGAATTATCCTCGCCCGCCCTATAGGCAACCCCGCCGTTGGTCCCGGCCCAAACACTGCCTTGACTGTCGACGCTCAGGAAGTAAACATTGTTCCACTGGGCAGTAGGCCAGCCGTTGCCGCTATTGTAACCGGCGGCAACCTCTCCCTGACTGTTTCTGTAGAGCAAACCACTGGATTTAGTCGCCATCCACAGCCCGCCGTCTTGGTCCGCCGCTGCCAGGCGGATGGTATCCCCGTCGGGTATCGCCGGATATAAGGTTATATCATCATAGGTTTGTTTTTGCCCTGTCGCGGACACATAATCCACCTTGCCGCCGCCGGCATAGTTGCCGGAGCGGGTGATCCAGGCGCCGCCGTTCTTGTCCGGGGAAATGGATCTAATCCAGTTATCGCCAAAGTTGGTGTTCCCAACCTCACTGTAATTGGTCCAAAGACCGGAAGCATCCCTGTAGGCATAACCACCGGAGTAAGTCCCTGCCTGAGTATCAAGCGTATCCGGATAACAACCAAACCAGACGCCGCCTGTGCTGTCCGGCGTAATCACATTAACCGATGCTGCCGGAATGCCGTCGTTCTTCCCATAAACTGTCCAAACTCCGTTACTATCCCGGTAAACGGCGCCCTGAGCTGTTCCCATCCATAGTCCGCCCTTCGTATCCGGAGTAATGGTATAGACAAAATTGTCCGGCAGGCTGCTGTTAGCGGTATTGTAGAGCGTCCAGGTATCGCCATACTTGCAGACCACGCCCTTGGGCGCTTCCGCGCTGCCTACGGCCATCCAAACCCGGTTGGTCTGGTCAATTTCGATATCATAGACGGTATTATCCGGCAAACTGCTATTGCTCGTATTGTAAAGCGTCCAATTGCCCTGGGCATTTTTATAGGCTGCTCCGCCGCCATAAGTTCCCACCCAAAAACCGCCTAGACTATCAGGGGTGACCGAACGGATACTGGCCAATGGCAAGCCGCTGTTGTCGTCATTACGGTACAGGGTAAAGTCTGTATTAACCGGTTCGGGGGCTACAGGTTCTTCGTAATCACCAGTCCCTACCACAATACAGTCCGTATTTTTGACCCACATGGACTTGCTTTCTTCAACGATCAAACGTAACGGCCCATAAGCATTGTTATTGTCATAACCTGGGCTGCCGGAATTGGGAACCAGAGGATATCCGTCTTGGGCGTAAGCTAAGATAATATCTTTCTTAAGTCCTTGGCTATTGGTAACCCCATTTTTGACTTGATCCAGGTTGGAAAGAACCTGATTGTAACTTTGCCCGCTGAATACCCGGATACTTGGCGCAGTTATTCCATCTTTTAAACCAACAACTTCATTGATCAACTTCCAGAGGATCACGCCCTCAAACTCATGGCTGCCATCCCCCGTATAAGTATCACGAGTAATTTGAGCCGTCAGTGCTTCAAATTCCCCAACGGTGAAAGTACGCGGCGTTGTTATTTGATCCCCGGTAACTCGCAGTACAGGCTGATCCTGATACTGCACATAAACACCGTTATCATGCTTCCAACTAGTCAACGCTTGGCCTTCAATGACGATTTCCGCGACATTCTTGACACATTTGGATTTGTTGACATCCCCGGCCTGAGTCTGCCCAATAATCAGCTGCAAAGGACCGCCGCTATTCTTGGCCGAAGCGTCATAGCCCGCTGCTGCCGTATCGGTGACCAAGGGTTTTTCATCCCGTCCATAGGCCAGCATAACTTTCAAATCATTCGCCCCGCTGACCTGGTTAAGGTAATCTGTCTTGGCAAGTTCAGCCAAAGTGAAGGTACTGCTCGTACCATCTGCAGCCACTATGCTTACTCCAGTAGCTCCAAGATTGAAACCTACTTCCTTATTCAAATAACTATATAAATCAAGCCCCTTGTACGTTCCGGAATCCGTCGCCCCTGCATTATTCAGCAGGCAGTATTGGCCGCTGATGATGTAATCCTGAAGCGTTTCCAGTTCCTGAACGGTTGCGGTTACTTGTTTTTTGGCGCCATTGCCGGAGATTATAAGCTGACTGGCGCCATAAGTGTCATAAGGGGCAACCAAGTGGGCATAGGGATCCTGCTGAACATTGACGGTGATTTCCGTAATATTATAGAGACTTGTACCCGGTGTCCCCGTCCCTGTCGTTGTCTGTCCGAAAAGCAGCATCAGCGGACCGCCATTATTTTTCGCGGCACTGACATAACCTTCGGCGACAGTTTTCCCAACAACCAACGGATAGCCAAGTTTGGCATAAGCCAGGACAGGTTTAACCGTTTGCGAGCCATTAACTTCATTAAAATAAGTTTTCTGCAGATCCTCCAAATTAACGGTAACTGTGGCAGCCTCGCTAGTAGTCGGGGAGACACCTTTGAAAGTGACCGTACCGGTTGTCCCCGGCAAGCCTACTTTTGTGCCGAGGAGGTACCAGAGTCCAACTCCTTCGTAAAGGTCGGATATTTTTGTTCCATTATAGACCTTGGTAAAGTAACTGTCTTTAACTTGAGCCTTTTCAGCTTCCGCCGCCGAGACTCCATAAACCATATTTTCAATGTCCGCTACCGTATAGTTGCGCTCGCTAATGACACTATTGTTGTCCCCACGAACCTTGACGGAAAGAGGGCTGGTAGCTAGAGCTGTATAAGCGCCGTAAGTGTGCGTCGTATAGTTTGTATCCTCGCCAATAATTACCTTCTTCAGAAACTGAACTTGGTGGGAGCCGTTGGTATCATCATAGGACTTCTTGCCGAAGATCAAGCGCAGCGGTCCCCCACTGTTGCCGAGGCCGGAATTATAGCCCGCGTCTGTCGGCTGAATCACATACGGGTAGCCGTTGAAGCCGTAAGCTACCAAAGGAGAATAACCGGATGTAATTGGCTGAACCAGCGAACCGTCAAAATTCCCATCACCTAAGTCATTTTCATTTTTTTGGTAATAGCCATACAAGGAACCGTCCTTAATATCTTTTATTGTGAGCGGTGCAAAATTATAGTTGTCAGCCGCTATCAGATTAACTGTTGTGCTCTCGCTGATGTTCGGATCAAGCCCTGCTTTAAGCAGCAAATCCCAAAGTCCCACGCCTTTATAAGTATTGTAATACCAGAAATATTCACTGTTGGAGAGGGAGTATTCTTTTTGCTGCCGGATACTGTCCATGGCTGACGACTCTATATCCGCTACCGAGTAATTAACTTCCTTACCCAAACCGGAACCGGTCAAAGTCAAGAGATAATTGGTATACTTAGGATCATTATAGGGCGCATAAGTATGCTCATAGACATTAGCCGCATCAGCCTCCGTCACATACACATAAGCAACGTTGGAGAATATTGGGGCAGGATCCCCAGCCGCTTTCTGACCGACGACCAGTTTAAAACAGCCATTATCATTGTATTTGTCCGCCCGATATCCAGTATCACTATTCAGATAAACCAACGGCACCTCATTAACCCCATAAGCCACAATCATTTTGAGATTAATGGCCCCGCCGCTGGTAGTGTTCAGGTAATCTGTCTTCCGAATATCATCTAAGCTGTATTCGGCTATGGTTTGGCGACTTTTATCTTTTAAAATGATCGTCCCGGCATTAGACTTCAGGGTAACAAAGTTATCAATCAGATAGCTGAGAGGCATACCTTCATAGGTATTTTGTTTAACCGCACCGCCCATTGTTTCGGCATAGGTTCCGCGTACTAAACCGGCATTAGCCTCTTCAATCTGACGCAGGGAGAGAGCCCGGTAGTTCTCTACTCCTGGGCCTTCGACGGTCAGCGTAGCGCTGGTAATGCTGTCCACGTTATAGGGGGCGCCTGTGTAATTAATATGCTTGTAAGTACTGGTGGTAAAATCTATGCCGGCGTCTGAAACAATACTGATCCCGATAATCGCCTTAAAGACAGTATTATTAAATTCAGCCGCTGTTTTTTGATTACGATAGATCCGGAGCAAGCCCTTGCCGCTATCATCACTGACTGCTTGGCCGCCTACTTCATAGGCCAAGACATAATTTAAGTTAGGATCGGAAATATCAGCCTGAGTTTGCAGCGCCATCGCGTAGCCGTCGCTGGCTATAAATTGAACCTTCGCACTAGTGTCTTTAATTCCGACCAGATCATGTAAAACATACCACAGATTTACCCCTTTTACGGCTGCAGTTTTCAGCCCGGAGCTGGAGTTGTATTGGTATGTTTGATTGATTTTGTACTGATCGGGAACACTGGTTAACTGCGCCATTGTGAACTGTTTGTCCGCATTTAGACCATTACCGCTGATAGTGATCACCGACGGACGTTCCTCGCCTACCAATATTTTTACAACATTTTTATTCCATTTGGATTCATTCATGTCGTTGATCGTTTGCTGACCAAAAGTTAGGCGGGGGGAATTACTGTCCTTATCAGCCTCGGTAATCTCCCTGTCCGTCCAGCTAATTGGCGGACTAAAGTCAGCAGTTGGGACTTCAATAAGTTTAGCTTGGTAAAAACCCAGCATCGGGCCGACAAGTGTTTTACTTGCGTCCGTAAAATCCGAATAGCAAGAGCCGCTATTCAGTTCGCTAACCTTTTTCGTTACTTTAAAACCGTCGGAAGCAATAAAGGATATATTATAATCCTGGTCAGTTTTAAGATTTGTTTGACCAATTATATCCCACAAGTTATACCCTCTTACCTTATAGATTTTATGAGAGTTTACGGAATTATTAGTGGAATAATAACTATCCCCTAGCGTAAAATTAGTCCAATCAGCATCAGTTATTGTTGCATCGCGACTTAAACCGGTGCCGGTAATAATTAATGGTCCTGTCGCAGCTTCCGCACTGGATAGCTGTCCCAGAAAGGGAGGACAAAGTGAAAATATTAACATAACTAGAAGCAAAAGACTTTTTCGCCCAAGACTCTTTTTGTGTTTCATTTTATTCCCTCCTTATTCAAACCCTATAGGCTACTACTTACATAATAATAAAATGATCTGTTTTTAAAGTCAACAAATAAAACCAATTATCTTAAACTGAAACCAAATGTTTTAAACATATATCCAATATATTAAACTAAAATTAACATAATATATCCAGCCCCATTAGCAGTAACATAGGTATGAAATTACTCTACTTGTGACGAAGCATCCTCACTATCTTCCTTTTTGACTTGACCATTTGCTTGGTCTAAAATATCAATTTGCTTATTTAAACTCTTCGAAAAAGTAATATTCCGCTCAGGATCCACAAAGACGGCATTAATATTTGTGAATTTCTGTAATAACTCCCTACCCCGTTCGGACCCAAGAACAAACAAGGTAGTAGACATAACATCCGCATCGGTGGCGCTGGAAGCCAGAACAGTGGTACTCATTAGTTGCCTGGCAGACTCCCCTGTAGACGGGTCTATGATATGATGATAACGAACCCCGTCTATGATGAAATAGCGCTCATAATCTCCCGAAGATACTACGGCAGTATTCTCGACTCTTAAAATGGCAATAATTTTATTATTATTCCGAGGGTCCTGGATTCCCACCCGCCAAGGAGAACCGTCAGGTTTCGAGCCCAAGGCATATACGTTGCCACCGGCATTAATTATTGCCGAATTAATTCCTAATTCGCGTAGTCTTTGCACAGCCATATCCGTGGCATACCCTTTAGCAATACCTCCTAAGTCAAGCTCCATTCCTTTTTCCGGCAGAAACACAGTCTTTTGTTCCTTGTCGACCACAATCCGTTGATAACCTACTAAAGCAAGCTTTTCCGCTATTTCCTTTTCCGAAGGAAGATGATGCTCAGTTTGTTTAAACCCCCAGAGATCCATGATCGGACCAATAGTAACATCAAACGCACCTTCACTTAAGTTGGCAAAATAATTGCTTCTGTCCAGCATAGCTAAGATATCATCACTGACTTTGACCGGTTTTACCTGGGCATTTTGATTAATCTGGTAGACATCGCTGGTTTCCGAATCAGGCAAACTTTTTTCGCTAAACCTATCAGCTAGGCTATTGATCCTGCTAAACTCTGCAAAAGCTTCATTTAAAGCCTTTTCTCCTAATTGCGGATCAGCTGCATAGACAGTGATCTTAATCAGGGTATCCATTACGATATTTTCCCTGCTAAATTCTTGTACCCGGACTGACTTGTCAGCACACCCTGCACAAACGAATAAGAATCCTAAGATTATAGCCGTTACTACCCTCTGCCGGTACCTAAACATCTTTCAATTATCCTTTCCATACCAAGCAAGCTAAAGTCTTCCTTTAGCTGCTTTTCTTCCAAAAATTTTTTCCGATCAGGACTTGAGTCGGATTCCAAAATCTTTTTATTCTTAGGGCTTGAGTTGGACATTCTAAGCACTCATTACAGCGCATGCATTCTCTATTATTGGGATCATTAAAAACGGTGATCCCCAATTTGCATTTTTTAAGACATTGGGCACAACTGATACACTTAGCCCGCTCCACTTGGAAATGATATAAACTTACGGGATTAAAAAGTGCATAAATTGCGCCTAGGGGGCAGATAAACCGGCAAAACGGTTTAAAGATGACCGCAGACATCAATAGAATTATTAGTAGTAGAAATAATTTCCATTTAAACAAAATTCCCATAACCCTTATTAAGGATGGTCTGGCTAAGATCAAGGGGAAATTCGCTTCTATCACTTCTACCGGGCAAATGTACTTGCAAAAAGCAGTCTCGCTCACCCCATAAACCGCAAATGCCGGGAGAATAAAGATAAAAAGAATTAAGATACCATATTTCAAATATTCGAAGCGTTTAAAACTTTCCTTCAAACGAACTTTAGGCAGGGGGACCTTAAAAATTAATTCCTGAAGCAAGCCAAACGGGCACAACCAGCCGCAGGCAAATCTCCCCATGATCAGTCCCGTCAGAAAAAGAAAGCCCAAAATAAATAAGGAAAATTTGCCCATCGAAATCTCGACCACAGCATTCTGTAACATGGCCAAAGGGCAGGACCCCCATGCTCCCGGACAGGAACTGCAGTTAAGCCCAGGGACACAGATTTTTTTAAGATTTCCTTTGTATATACTTCCGTTCAGAAACCCGATTAAATAACTGTTAATGCCAATCGCCGTGATTAATTGAATCATTCTTCTAATCATTTTGCCCTGCCTTGCTTATCTGTCCTTGGCATTATTCCAGTTCTATTTCTATCAGAAAATTTGTAAACCGTTGCCCAAACTGATCGTCCAGGATTAAATAGAATCCCCCTCTTTTGATCTCGCATAATTTCCATTTTTCTCAGCCTATTTGCTAAATCTTTGACCTATTTAGTCTCTGTAACAAACCCCTTTAATTGAAGCTCCACCGGTTCGGCCTTTTCCCCAAGGACAACCTCACGATATGTACCCAGAGCTGAATTAACCCCATTGAGGACAGCCTGCGAACTGGCGCTAGCACCCGTGATCTGAATTATTTCATTTGAGTCTTCAACCTCAAGAATAGATCTTTTCAAGTATCTGTCGACACTTTTCCCTTGAAATCTGTTGGTAAACCATGCTTCCGTAAGCGATTCCCCATAACCCGGAGTTTCATTATGCCGTATTACTTTTATCCCTCTAACTTGATTCACTTTTGGATCTATGACGACCAGCATATTGATAGTTGATCTATAGCCAACAGGCCCGACCACAAAGGTATAGCGTTCTTCGCCATTGGAAACAATCTTAAAAACCTTTTCAATTGCCGGAAATTTATCTAACGTTTCTTTCTGGATAATTACTCTTTCAGGCTGCTCATCGGTTACATGGCAAGCAAGCATTTCATTTAAAGCTGTTCGTTGTTGTTTCGTCAAAGGATCCGGCGATGAACAGCCCGAAAAAAAGAATCCCAAAAGAATAATAATTATAGCCCCCTGTACATTGCTTGACTTTCGCGTCATTTTCTCACCTGCCAACTAAACCTTATTAAAGCTTTTATTCTTCAACACCATACTGAAATGAGACCTCTGAACCGGTGCGTTTGCTTGTTACACTAGAACACTTTTTCAGTTTAATTTAGGTAACGATCTTTGTCAATATAGTTATATTTGTTTTAATCTTGTTAAGTTTTATTTGTTTTTATTAATTATTTTTATTAAGTTTAATTAAGTTGGTTAATTCAATTTATAATTTGTTATTATCTAGAAAAGGCACACTAATCACCTTGTAACGGACTTCATCAACTAGTATAGCGTTCGCTAATAACGTGTGCACGTCATAGTGACACTTCATCCATCTTATAGGTCCAATGATATACTGTGGGCGCTCACTTTAACTGACGTTAAAGGAGCGCCTTTTTCTTGACTTGTTTGGCGTTGCTGTTGGATAATGGTTCATATGTCAAAGTAGATCGTATGACAATCTGAAAAGAAGGATAAAAGAAAGAGGAAACATCATTGGCCGGCCAGCCTAGTTTCCTCTTTCCCATTGGTTACTACCAATTTGAGTTTACATGAAGAATTATGGACTGTCCAGTCTTATATAGAGGACTTTAGAGATGGTTGCCCAAATCACTTGCGACCAACGGTGTGTCCCCACTGCAGAGCAAGCGTGATTTTGCATAGACATGGAAGTTTTCAAAGAACAGTGTACACATTATTAGAAGCATTCACTATTTCTATCTTTCGGTTTAAATGCATTCAGTGTAAGAAAACCACTTCACTTCTTCCTAACTTTGTGAAGGAACACCATCAGGTGGCGTGGGAAGTTAAAGAAGAAGTGATCCGTCAACAGTTATCTGGGGTATCTTTGGTGAAAATCGCGGAAACTCAAGTAACCTCGGCGGGTAAGTTGAGTGAAAAGACACTTTGGCGCTGGAGCAAAGCAATCCGTGAAGATCTAAAAGACGCTTCCTCCGAAGTATGGATGACTATCTTAGAGAGTCTTCCTCATGTGGAGATCCCCGTGGGTTCGTCAAAACCAGATCAAGAATGGGCTTGGCTGTTTCGGTTATGGGATCAAATGAGAGTGAATATTGCCCAGTATCGGTTCAGGGATCTTCTCACTTGGATCTACCAGTTGAAGCGCTCAACAACGGTGGCGGGCAGTTCTCTTAATCCCACAAAAGCTGTCCATGGTGTGGCACCACTTTTTCAGTCAGAATAGCGGTAGGATAAAATCTAGCCACTATTAATGGATGAAGGAGTGAAAAACCATGGATTTTGCGGTCAATGAACAGATAGCTGCTTTTCGTTACGGATTAATAGCACCCATTGTCTCTCGTCAGACCCCGATGGCTCCGGGGGAGCTGAAGCGTCAGCTTGAGCACATTGCCTCGCTCAGTTACACCATTCCTGGCAGTCACAAGACTCAGGTCAGTGTGCGCACGCTTGAACGCTTTATGGCAAACTACCGATCAGAGGGTTGGGAAGGGCTTATTCCTAAAAAGCGTCCTCTTAAGAATGCGGGTGCCTTACCTGCTCATGTCCTACAAAGAGCCATTGAACTACGTCGTGAACGACCCGAGCGTAGTGTGGAGCAGATTATCTACCTATTAGAACATAGCGGTTTAGCTGCAGAGACAACTCTTGCCCCTAGTACTTTATCACGGCATTTACGCAAGGCTGGCGTGGGTCGCCAGGAACTCTTGCAGGCAGTAGAATCTCCTACCTCTCGAGGGCATCGACGGTTTGAGGTGGAGGATGTACATCTCATGTGGCAGGCCGATTTTCAACATACCCTTTATTTGCCGGATCCTAAAAATCCTAAGAAACGCAAGAAGGCTCTGTTGTTTGCCATCATGGACGACGCGCTATGGAAAGCTTTCCATAGTGCGTCATATGGAAAGTGTTTGACTATGGAAAGTTAAACGTTTTTTCAATCATATACCCTTATATGAGAAATCTAACTTTCCATAGTATAAACTATACTCGGAAGGATTTAAGGAATTCTGTTAATGCTTCCTTATCTTGTTCCGAATAGCCTTCAAGACCGGCTCCATGGTTTTGGGCATTCTTCTCAATTGCCCTTCTTAGAAACTCTGGGTTCGTCTTGGCATAGTGCTTATGTCAAGCTTGTCATAAGGTGTATTATGGCAAGCAAGTAATTATGGAAAGTGAACACCAGAATTCGCTGATTTAATAGGATTTGCTGTTGCCTTTCTTGTCATAACAACTAATACTTTTCTTAGGGCGCTATGCGTTACTAATAGAAAAGGAGACGGTTTGTTATGATGAAAAAAATCAAAGTAACAGATCTGTGCAGCGAGTTGGAGCAAAAACTTGTAGAACTCCATTACTCCGATGATTCAATGCGCAGGTACAGGAAGGTATTCCGTGAGTTCACAGAATACGCAGATGGCTGTGATTACTCTCAGTCAAAGGGAACGGACTTTCTTGTTTGGAAGTTCCAGCAGCTCGGAGGGTTTGTCACGGGGGGCGAGCACTCGAAAAACGGAATGTATTACTTCCGCGCCATTCGCTCTCTCGCAGAATACTACAATTTCGGGATTTTGTTCCGCAGGAATGAATTCCACGGTGAGATTGTTTGGCCGGAACCATTCAAGGAAGCCACCGAGGGCTTCTTACGCTATGAGGTGGAATACGGGTGCTCACATTGGCAGTATGAGCGTTGTAATGCCGTGATCAAGGATATGATTCTCTTTCTGGATTCCGCCAGTGTCCATGACTTTAACGGAATCACATCCGGGTTGATATCCAGGTTTATTGCGACCATGGTCGGCTTGGCGCCGGTCACTATCGCGGAGCGAATATCCGCCTTGCGGCAGTACTTTAAGTACGCATACTTGAACGAGTATACTGACAAGCCAATCGCCGCGTATCTTCCCCACCCGCCGCAGAGGGCACGGACGAAGCTTCCGACGGTGTGGACAGAAGATCAGATTGAAAGTTTGATCAATGCCGTCGATACCACAACTCCGGTTGGGAAACGGGATTATGCGATAATCCTTATTGGCGCGAGGCTGGGCTTTCGAATCGGAGATATCCTGAACCTGACAATAAACGATATTGATTGGGACAATAAGCAGATATCCATCGTGCAGGGGAAGACGGGGGAAACGCTGACAATGCCTTTGCCATCTGATGTTGGCTGGGCAATCATTGATTATCTGAAGAATGGGAGACCTATAACGGACTATCAGAATATATTTGTAACCCATAATGCGCCTTATGTGGGATGCCCTTTCAAAAGCACACTAAGGACTAACCTCAGCAAAGCACTCAAGCGATCCGGCATAACAATTGACAAGACCAAGCACTATGGCTGGCACTCGCTTAGACATTCTCTGGCGACCAACCTATTGCAGAATAACGTAGAGGTCTCCACGATTTCTGATATCTTGGGCCATTCTGATCCGCAGGTAGCCCACCACTATCTTCGCGTCGACATGAAAGGGCTTTCCACATGCGCTCTGGAAGTGGAGGTGATGGACTATGCCAAGGAATAAAGTCTTTACCGGGCCACTGACCGGGTACCTGCGGGGGCTGCTGGAAGAAAAACGTTCATTAGGATTCAAGTACGATGAGCAGGCGCGTCTGATGTCTGTCCTGGATGAAATGAGCAAACAATACGACTGCTCTGAAGGACTGTCAAGGGAACTGTGCCTTGCATTTGTGGAGAGGCAGCCCAACTGGCGGCAAGCAACGCAGGAGGGTCGTGTTTCGTTAATTCGTATTTTGGCCGAATACATGATCAGACACGACGCCCCCGCTTACCTGATTAACAATAATATTGTAACGAACCAGCATGAGGATTTCAAACCATATATTTTTACGCACAAACAAATAGCGGACATCTTTGCCGTTGCTGATACGGTAAAACCGAATAGTGTAAATTCCCATATTTTCTATCCGACGATTTTGAGGGTACAGTATGGCTGTGGTCTAAGGATATCTGAAACCCTTGGGCTTCGCATGAAGGATGTCGATTTTGACAATCAGGTGCTTCATGTGATTAACGCCAAAAACAACAAAGACCGCGACATCCCTGTGAGCGATTCGGTTATCAAGTATATGAAGTGGTACAACCGGAGGATCCACCCGGTCTATGCCCCAGAAGACTATTTCTTCAAGAGCCGTTTCGGAAACGGCCACTATGAGAAAACGGCCGTCAACCATTATTTCAGAGACATTCTGTTTGATTGTGGGATAAAGCACGGCGGCAAGAACGATAGCGGACCGCACCTGCATAATCTCCGGCACACAGCCTGGAGGCAATGCTTCGGGATGGGATTTCGCACCAGGCCGCGCTCCCTCTGTTGATGACGTATATGGGTCATGCATCGCTTTCGGCCACAGGACGTTATTTGAAGCTTACCGCAGAAGCCTTCCCCGAGCTTGTGCAGCAGATCAATCGGATATATGGCGAGATTATGCCTGACCTGGAGGTGAAGACGGAATATGAAGACGACGAATGAATTCCCCCGAATCCTAAGCAGTTTTTTAATGAATGAGCTTCCGGTTGTACAGAACCAGAGCGGCAACACGATAACTTCGTACCGTGACACCTACAAACGTCTACTGGGATACATGCAGGACGCAGTGCGGATAAATGCCCAAAAAGTGAGAATCAGCGATCTGTCGGCCGGGCGGATAACCGAATTCCTGAACTGGCTGGAACGCGAATGCGGGAATAGTATCAGTACAAGGAATCAGCGGCTGGCAGCTATCCACTCGCTGTTCCAGCACATCCAGGTACAGGCTCCGGAATATATGTTTCAGTGTCAGCAGGTGCTTGCTATTCCTTTTAAAAAGGCTAAAAAGAGGCAGGTGGGTTTTCTTAGTGAAGATGAAACAAAAGCGTTGCTTGCAATGCCCGATACAACAACTCGAAAGGGAAGGCGCGACCAGGCGTTATTGAGCCTGCTGTATGACAGCGGCGCACGGGTACAGGAACTCGCCGATCTTCGCGTCGGTGATTTGAGGCTTGACTCTCCGGCACAGGTCAAGCTTACCGGCAAAGGCAGGAAGACAAGAAGCGTGCCGCTGATGGACAAGACGGTCGCCCTGTTGTGGCAGTACTTACATGAACAGCGTTTAGACAACCCGTCCTGTTATGAGCATCCGATCTTCTTTAATGCCCAGCAGAAAAAGCTGACCAGACAAGGAATTGCATATGTCCTGAAGAAGTACGCCGACGAATGTGGTATTTTAGAAATTTCACCGCATCGAATCAGACATACGAAAGCGATGCACCTGACAGAGGCCGACATAAATCCTATCTTTATACGCGACTTCCTCGGTCACATTGATTTGAAGGTAACCGAAGTATACTCGAAAACGAGCATCAAAATGAAACGGGCAGCATTGGAAAAGATGAATTGCGGAAAGCATGACGTCGTTCCCGAGAAAGCCAGCGATTGGACAGAGGACGAATCATTGATGGACTGGCTTGCCGGATTGAAGCGGTAGGAACCGATTTTATTATGTTAAGAAAAACTGGCGGGTTAACGCCTATATTCGGGAATCCGCCGGTTTACTTTCCATAACATTTTTCTTGCCATAATAGTGCTTATGTCAAGCTTGTCATAAGGTGTACGCAAAGGCTGATGCCAAGCACAAGAGGCAGGCAATAGAAGCTGCCAGTAAAGAGATTATGCCGCCGGAGGAGGCACAGTGGGAGAGCGACTCGAACTTAAAGGATTGGTTGAAGAAATTTAATCGTAGATGATTATGTAAAGATTTAGCGCCAAGACTTCAGGTATGAATGGCGTCGCGCGACAACTCTTCACATAACGGAAGTCTTAACGTAACCATTATTATGTTAATCTTTACATAACAAAGGAAAAATTGAACGCTTCTTTCGATTCATTGATACCAGCTTCCGACCAGAGGCTCATGTGCAGATTGGAAACGGTAGTCTTACCACCTTAAAACAGTTAAATGAAGCCTTTACCTCTTGGTTAGAAGGGTACTATCACTTACGCAAACACGGTAGTACGGGTCAGTCGCCCAAGGATAGGGCAGCAAGTCTTAAACGGACGATGCGCCGAGTCTCGATGACGGAACTGACGGAGATATTTCTTTGGGAAGAATCTCGAAAGGTCGATAAAACGGGTTGTGTTAGCATTTTTGGGAATATCTTCGAGGTCCCGACTCATCTCTCAGGTCAAACGGTGACTCTTCGCTTTGATCCCTACGACCTCAGCGTGATGCATGTTTGGCACGACGGGAATCGACTACCCGATGCCCGACTTCTCGATTTAAATCGCAGTATCCATGAACGAGTCAAATCGAAATCTAAGGTTGAAAAACAAGAAGCTAACCCAGCGTCAAGTCTCAATTTCTTTAAGTTGGCAGAACAAGAACGTCGGAGTGTATGGGCTCAAGAGGCTTTGAATTTTGGACCAAAACAGGAGGTAACCCATGATTGATCGAGCCAGTTCCATCCAACTCATTCCCTTTTCTCGTTCACCCCAAGGAGATATGTTCTTTGTGGAAGGGGCTTACGCTGAAGCCTTGGCACGTTTACAGTTAATGGTGACCAACTCTTGCCTTGGCGTACTAACGGGTGAAGTCGGGAGTGGTAAATCCACGCTTATTCGTCGTCTAGTGCAAGAGCTAGATCCTGTCCGGTACCAAGTAATCTATCTAAGTCAGGCTGGTATGAAGCCCCGTGATTTCTATGCTGATTTATTGCGTGGGCTAGGGGAAGAACCGAATTTTTACCTCTCTAAATCGAAACTGTTGCTTGAACAGGTATTGAACTACCGGGCTCTTCAGAAGGATAAAGCGTTGGTTGTCATCATTGATGAAGCTCATGATATTAGCCCTTCTATGCTCTTAGAACTCCGATTCGCTTTAAATCACCAAATGGATTCCTCTTCCTTGCTCTCCCTCATTCTTGTAGGGCAACCGGAGCTACGCCGAATCTTGCGTATGAACAAATATGAAGCCATTGCTCAGCGTATTCATCTTCAATTCCACTTGCAGGGTCTGACTGCCCATGAGTCGGCAACGTATATTCGCCACCAAATGAAGCAGGCTGGAGTTACCACCCCTGTTTTCGCGGATAGCGCAATCGGGCTCATACACTCTGAGACAAAGGGGATTCCACGACTCATCAACACCATTTGTACTCATGCGCTGTATGAGGCAAAGCGAACTGGCAGTGAGGTCATAGAGGACGCTCACATTGGGCGTATTTTAGCGGATACTGAACGGCAACGCGGAATTGCTATGTAAAACTTATCCACATTATCCCCAATATACACATCGATTGGCATGTGTGTGTTGGGGCTCTTTTTAAACTATTTGTATTGTCGTTACACTTCTACAGGTATTGACGTGTTGTCTGTACACTCCTTCCGCCATTGGCAGTGAGATTTACGCCGTCATTTTAGGTGAGAAGCGACAATATACTACTGGTGATACATTTACTTCGTTTATATACTGATAAATTCGATTAACCAGTTCTTCCTTACTGCCAACCCTGATACCTCGCAAAAACTGCCTTGTCATTTTCCCGAAAAAGCTTTCAATTAAATTAAGCCACGAACCATGTTTAGGGGTAAACACAAACTCAAAACGTCCTAGCAGTGTCGCAAGATATGACTTTGTTTCTTTGGATGTGTGTGCAGAATGGTTATCAAGTACCAACCGTATTTTGTCGCCTTTAGGGTATTTAGAATCAAGCATTTTCAAAAATTCAATAAAGTCGGAACTTTTATGCGTATCTTTCACCAAAGGAATAATTTCGCCTGTCAATAAGTCCATTCCAGCAAGGAATGATACCGTACCGAGACGTTTGTACTCACTATCCCGTCCAACAAAACCGTGACCGATGCAGGGGCGTAAGTCTTCAGTTGTATTTGCAATAGCTTGAATCCCAGGCTTTTCATCGTAAGAAATGGTGACTGTTTTGTTCCCCTCAATGGGAATTACGTTTCCCTTTTCATCAAAACATAATTCTATTTGCTTATAAACGAGAAGAACGTCATGCATTTTGCTCTCGAAATCCGGATCTCTCTTTTCAAGATAATATCTGATCCTGTGGGGCTTTAAGTCCGAAGCATCCAGGATGTTATGAACCGTAGAATTGGATAATGTACTTAAGGTTGGGAACCCTGCTTCAAGGCAGTGTTCTCTGATGTGTTGTTGCAACTTTCTATATGTCCATAATTCCTGTGCATAGCCAAAATCAACGGGGCGACTACAAGCAAGATTAATTATCCAAGCTTTCTCATCATCTGTGATGACAGATGGCTTGCCACTGCGTTCGTTATCTTTGATGGCATATTCAAAGCCTGCAGACAGGTATCTATTTATAATGGTTGATACCGTGTTTCGGTGAACCCCAATAGCTAAAGCTACTTCGGCATTGTTCATCCCATCAGCACTTAAAAGTATTATCTTCGCACGTTGAACTTTTCGAAACTCATCGGTTTGTGATTTAGATAATTTCTCAAGTCGTTTTCTATCCTCTAAGTCTAAATCTATATGGGTATATCTTTTATGAGGGGTCATGTCTATATCCTCCAATTATGTTGATATAGACATTATACCATAC
>NZ_JCAIJG010000076.1:0-17255 GCF_059735615.1 Desulfosporosinus sp. Tol-M2 | reverse complement strand
CACACTCATCATGGTGCCGGTGCTCATGGCAAACAGCTCCCGTTGATTGCAGCTTGCCTTGCAAGTACAGTTCTGCGGCGGTCTTAGCCTGACCTTTTGCTCCAGTTATTACTTCGATCCCTTTTTCATTGAAAATATCGATTGCGCCGCCGCCCATGCCGCCTGAAATAATGACATTCACACCCAGGTCATTCAAGAAGTTGGGCAGGAATCCGGGCCTATGCCCTGGATTTGGTATAGATACGCTTTTGACGATTTGATCGTTTTCAGCTTCAAAAATATTGAAGTTCACACAATGTCCAAAATGCTCTGTTACCATTTCATTTTCACTAGCAACTGCAATTATCATTTTCTTTCCTCCCTTGTTTCGATATTCTTTCTTGTCTAAAATGTCAGCGACTTTTTCAAACCAGATACCATCAAACTGCTCAATTATTCCTTGATCACAGGCTTCTGCAAGTTGAGGATCGATCGGCATCCTGGCTAGAATATCAAGGTTGTGCTTCCGGGCGATTTCGTCAATATGGCTGTCTCCAAATATTTGATGTTCCTTAGTGCAGTCCGGGCATTGGAAATATGCCATATTTTCAACCAAACCGATGATCGGGATGTTCATCATTTCCGCCATCTTAACCGCTTTGGAGACAATCATGGAAACCAACTCTTGCGGTGAAGTCACAATGATCAGTCCATCAACTTGGATGGACTGGAATACGGTAAGGGGAACGTCCCCGGTTCCCGGCGGCATGTCGATGAACATAAAGTCCACAGCGTCCCAGATTACATCCGTCCAAAACTGCTTGACTGCGTTGGCAATCAGCGGTCCCCTCCAAAGTACAGGATCTGTGTCATTTGCCAAGAGCAGGTTAATTGACATGATATCGATTCCCATTTTGCTTTTGATGGGATATAATCCGGACTCACTGCCCTTTGCTTTCTCTGTGATCCCAAACGCTTTGGGTATGGACGGTCCTGTCACATCCGCGTCTAAGATAGCAGCCTGATAGCCTCTTCTGCTCATTGTTACAGCAAGCATTGATGTTACCAGTGATTTACCTACGCCGCCCTTGCCGCTTACAATACCGATTACTTTGTTGATGTTGCTCAGTTCATGGGGTTTTGCCGAAAAATCGGTTTTCGGTTCTTTCCTTTCAGCACAGTCGTCATCGCAGGTGCTGCAGGTTTGATCACAATTTTCGCTCATTAGTTACTCTCCTTTATGATTTTGATATTAGTTCTTGAGTATATTAATAGTCTTCTCAAAAACATCTCCGGCTGCCCGCCCTGCTGCACAATCTATGTCCACAATACTCTGGGCATTATTGATTGCTTTCACAGCATCCGGGTCAAAAGGGATTCTTCCGGCAAAAGGCAGCTTGTGTTTTTGACAAAACGACTCAATTCTTTCTGTATTTTCCATGTTGGTATCATATTTGTTGATGCATACGGCAATTTTGGTGTGAAATCTTTCCGCAGTTCGAATAATGCGTTCCATGTCACTAATACCCGATAGCGAAGGTTCCGCAACAAGCAAAACCATATCAACCCCGCTGAGTGAGGCAATAACCGGACATCCTATCCCCGGCGAACCGTCGATGATGGCAAGTTTCACATCTTTAGCCGCTGATTTCATCTCCTTCTTCACCTCGGTTACCAACTTCCCGGAGGTGCCACTACCCATTTTCAGCTGAGCCGTGGAAAACACCGAATCATTCACGTATAACATCAATTCCCCTGCTACAGCCGGTTTGAGCAATACCGCCTGCACGGGGCAAACAGCCTCGCAAACGCCACAGCCTTCACACAAATAGTGATTCACTTTATATTCAGGATCCGCATGGATTGCCTCGAAGCGGCAATTTTGCCGGCATAGATCACATTGGATGCAGACATCCTTGTCTATCTCTGCTTTGGGCAATCCGTAATAATCTGTTCGTTTTGGTGCGTAAGACCGGCTGAGAAGCAAGTGCAGATTAGGGGCATCCACATCACAGTCTGCATAAGCTTTGGCCTTGGATAACTGAATAAAGGCACCGGCAAGCGTTGTTTTTCCCGTACCGCCCTTGCCGCTAAGGATTAATAGCTGTTTCATGCTGCACCTCCTTAGTCACAATTTGAAGCAGGGTAAAGAACATAGCCCAGTACTTTTCATTTTCTCGGACAGAGATTAAAGCATTTGAATTCAGGGTTCCAAGCTCCTTATCATAAGGTATCCGGCCTAAAATCCTGATGCCTTTTTCTATACAAAATTTTTCTGAAGGATTTTCTCCTGGCAGGCACTTATTGAGCACTACGCCATGCGGCTTATTAAATAACCTGACAAGTTCATAAACCATACTTAAGTTATGGGCGCCAAATATTGTGGGTTCTGCTACCAGGATGCAATAATCAGCATCCTTGATGCTTTCCATTACTATGCAGTCGCTCCCTGGCGGACAATCAATAAAGGTGAAGTCTTTTCCTTCATTTCTGTCGATGAGAAGCTTCTTGACAATGGGGATTCCCGAAGCTTCGCCGGTATTCATAATTCCCGTAAATACAGTCACATTTTCTGAAACACCTTTCTGAACTTCTCCAATGACTTTTTCTCTTTCAGATATGACTTTCTCCGGGCAAAGCAGTACACATCCGCCACAGGAATGGCAAACCTCATCAAAAACTCTTAATTTATTATTAATATGGGCTAAAGCATTAAATTTACAAAAATCAACACACTTGCGGCAGCCGGTACAAAGCTTTTCATCCGCCACAGGAATCTTAATCGAGATTTTTTCCGACTCAATATCCTCCGGCTTGAAAAAAAGATACCCATTCGGCTCTTCGACATCACAATCAATATAAACAGCCTCTTTTGCTGCAGCAGCCAGATTTACAGATACAAGCGTTTTACCTGTACCGCCCTTCCCGCTTAGCACAGCTATCTTCAAGCTATTTCCCTCCACGGCCGTGAAAACCGGCATGAATGTCTTCTAGCAAGGATAGTTTCCCTTCATTAAAGGCATCGATATTATCCTGTATCGAATCATTGACTGTCTTGTATATTTTAATATCCGCCGCTTTAATTACCTCCGCCGCATTTTCCCCGCATCTGGGGGTAAGCAAGGCTCTCACTTGGTTATCTACAACTGTCTGCGCCGCTTTGATCCCTGCACCACCCTGGCTGGCTGCCGCACTATTATCTAAAAAGATATTCTCCCTTGTTTCAGTATCGTAAATAAGGAAATAGGGTGTACGTCCAAAGGACATGCATACATTAGTCTCCATAGATTTATCATCTACCGGGATTGCAATTTTCATTGAATATCCTCCAAAATTCATATTTTTCTTACTCATTGTTAATCGCTGGGTAACATCCTCATCGAGCAATATTTATGGCTCCACTCCTTGAGCCTCATCCATAAAACCTCCGCCGCAGCGATGTCTGAGACAACCTCCACAGGCGCATGATTTCTCAAGGCCGTCACAAAGTGTATAATCTCCGCCCTCGATCTTGAGCACTTTTCCGTTGACTAAGGATTCTGCAAGTTTTTTGCGCGCATCATTATAGATACGCTGAACGGTTGTGCGGGCGATATGCATTTGTTCGGCGCACGCTTCCTGCGTAAATCCCTGTAAGTCAACCAGTCGGATCGTTTCATACTCATCAACAGTCATAATCACAAAGTACTCTTGCTTAATTGGAACGTTGAGCGGTCCAAATCGGTTGCTTTCCGGCAAGCAACAAACTTTTCTCCATTTTCTTGGTCTTGGCATAATTCGTTCTCCTCATTTGCCACAAAAAAAGTAACAGGAGCTTCCCCAGTAACAGGAGCATCCCCTGCTGCTTTTGTTGCCTGGTTATAGGCTCTCTAATTGCTTGCTAAGAACATTGAGCCTAGCTTTCAAGTAACTCCTTTTGCTCTTCCAGCAATTCTTTTTCTGTTTTTAATCCTTTGAGATCTGTTACCAAATTTCTTCCAAAGCCTCGTCTGCAATTAGTCCCCTGTCCTCGTCCTCGTCCCCGTCCTTGTCCTTGTCCTTGTCCTTGTCCTTGTCCTTGTCCGGCACCTCCACGAATAGCTTTTGCTCCGGCGCAAACTCCAAAACCTCTTCCATCCATTACTCCACGTCCCATCGGACCCGTTCCATCTCTTCCTGGCATGTTAACTACCTCCTTTTGTTATTGACATATGCCCTTTACAATTCTTATTATATACGGTTTTGAACATATGTCAATAAAGCATTTATTCTTTTACTACATATTTGGTGCCCCCTGGGATACACTTTTTTCCAATACCAAAAAGTCCCCGTTCGACGAAAAATGCCTAAAACTTTTGGAAGGTCTAATGAGAATGTGATTTAAGAAATTTATAAAGCCCTATCCAGCAGAGGGATAGGGCTTTATCTGGCGAAATCCTATATTTAGTTGAACATTCTAAAAATGAAAGGCACCTCCACGAAGCTTCCGCCCTACCGGTTGGAGCCCCCGGAATCCTGGTGTCTGAGCATTGTCAAATTGCGGGGGCGCTTGGGGCAGCTTAATTGGCCAGGATACCCTGCCCTCGCCTTTATCCTCCTTAAATCACTAATTCATAGATTCTATCATATTCGAGATGATGTTCGCCAAGCAGCTTTTCAAGTGCCGCTCTGCACTTTGGATTTTCTCTCCATGCCAGACCACATCCGGCTGCAATCGCTCTTGGTAACGGTATGATACGACCGCTTAGACCTGCCTCTTTGGCAGCTTCTTCAAAAACCATGGCTTCTGTGGTAGTTTGAAACGTCACCACACATTGTACTTCTTTTTGTCTCATCGGCTTTCCTCTTCCAGAATTGTCAAGGCGCGTATTGCCTCGTTTACTTCATGATTAGTATTAAAATGTGAAAAGCTAAAACGCACCATACCCTGATCCACGGTTCCAAATGTGCTGTGAACTCCTGGAGCGCAGTGGGCGCCAGATCTGGTAGCAATCCCAAAGCGCTGGAAAAGTTCGTCTGCTATTTCTCCTGAATCAATACATCTTAAGTTAAGGGCAACAACCGGTATCCTGACTGCAGCCTCCATATCACCATATAACGTCACTCCAGGCAAATCCTTGATGCCATTTGCAAACAAATTGGCGAGATGAGTGGCTTCCCGGAGGATTCTTAACTGCCCATATGTCTTCAAGTAGTCGCAAGCTGCAAGAAGTCCGGCTAAACCATGAGTATTTAGGGTGCCCGCTTCAAGGGCAGTAGGCAAAACCTGCGGCATTGTATGCGAGTAACTATCCACTCCTGTACCGCCTAGCTTAAGAGGAAACGGCTGTACACCATCAGCTAGACAGAGCACACCCGTACCCTGCGGTCCAAGTAGGCTTTTATGTCCTGAACAGCAAATTGCGGATACCCCAATCTCTTGCATATCGATAGGAAGTAAGCCGGCAGTCTGAGAAGCATCTAAGATGAATAAAAGATTGTATTGATGGCATATTTTACCGATTGTTTCAATGTCCAGAACATTCCCTGTGACGTTTGAGGCATGGGTTAAAATCACAGCCTTAGTTTCTTCACGAACTTCAGCCTCTATATCAGATGTATTAATACATCCTTTTTTATCTGCGGGAACTACCGTCAGGTGAACACCACGCTTCTCCATAAAATAAAGCGGTCGTAGGACACTATTGTGTTCAAGAGCGGTTGTAATGCAATGGTCGCCAGACTTAAAAAGGCCTTGTATCGCAATATTTAAGCTCTCCGTTGCATTGGAGGTAAACACTACGCGTGATGGATCTTCTACATTAAACAAAAGAGACAGAGCCTTTCTCGTACGATAGACCAGACGGCTGGCATCGAGGGATGCACTATGTTCTCCTCGTCCGCTGTTGCCGGTTCCCTGTAAAGCAGAATAAACGGCATCCGCCACCTCTGGCGGCTTATGAAAAGAAGTTGCCGCATGATCCAGGTAAATCATAATTAGTCCTCTTTCAGTATATTTTGATTGTTTCTCAAGGCTTGACAATCTTTGTTGCCCGTATCTGTTTCTCCACTATAACGTACATATTTGTAACGGAGCCTACCCCTAACTTCTCCGTCAAGCCATAATGATTTAAACAGGTTCCGCAAGTTAAAATTTCCACGCCTTGAGATTCCAAAAGCTTCAAATCAGCCAGAGAATCCGAGCCCTGCACAGACAACTTTGCTCCATTATTATAAAGAAGAACTGTCTCCGGCAGCCGATCCTGTTCTGTCAAAGCATAGATGAAACCCTTCATGAGTGTAAGCCCTAATTTTTCATCTCCTTCTCCCATTTTATTTGACGAAAGTACAACCACTGTTCTTTCCAAGCGGCTATCAGGGATACAAACTGTTTCTTCCGCAGCTTTTGTTGTTTCATTGCTTGAAGCAGCGGTCACTGTCAATGTTACCAGATAGTTATCCTCATCGATTTTTTCAGAAGTGACTATTAAATGCTTCTGTTCAGCCATTTTGCTTAGATTCTGTACAGCAATAAAATTATCTACGGTTACCTCAACGCTATCCCCCTCCTGGAGTGTTGCCAACACTTTATTAGTCTCGACAACAGGGATGGGACATGTTTTTCCTCTAGCGTCTAATATTTTTTTCATACGCATTCCCCTCGTCTAATAAATTAGGTTATTTTACGATGATTCTCTTATCATCTTTTCGTGTTACTGTCCCCACAATACCGCAAGGCAATCCCAAAGCCTCAATCTCGTTGATAGCAAGTTTGGCGTCTTTGGGCGGCAAACTGACCAAAAGTCCTCCTGATGTCTGTGGATCAAAGAGGATTTCTTCCATAGCGTAAGGAACATTTCTAAAATCCACCCTATTTCCTACATGATTACGATTTCTCTGAGCAGCTGCGGTCAGAAAAAACTTATTTGCATAATGAACTGCCTCTGGAATATATGGTACTTGCAAACAATCAATCTCCGCTCCAAAATCATCCCCGATCATCTCCTGAAGATGCCCCAAAAAACTAAAACCTGTCACATCAGTACAAGCATGTACACGGTAATTTCTGATAATATCCATTGCATACTTGTTAAGGGTGGTCATCGAAAGGATGGCCAAATCCATAGCTTCCTGAGAACTTTCGCCAATCCGCTGGGCAGTGCAGACAATACCCACTCCCAAAGGTTTTGTTAAAAGCAGCTGATCTCCCTCCTGACAAGCGTTGTTCTTGTAAATTTTATCCGGATGAATGATACCGGTTACAGAAAGACCATACTTCACATCACTATCCGCAATGGAATGTCCGCCTGCCAGGATTCCTCCTGCTTCTCGGACTTTTTCACTTCCTCCCAGCATGATCGCCCCTAAAATATTCAGATCCATCTTCTCCGGAAAACACACAATATTCAGTGCCGTTTTGACCTCTCCTCCCATTGCATAGATATCGGAAAGGGCATTGGCCGCTGCAATCTGTCCAAAAGTGTAAGGATCATCTACCATAGGTGGGAAAAAATCCAAGGTCTGTACAACCGCTAAATCATCTGTTAATTTGTATACTGCTGCATCATCAGAACTATCAAAACCTACAAGCAAATGTGGATCTGCTGCCTTAGGCAACTTCTCAAGGACAGAAGCCAATATTCCAGGTCCTAGTTTAGCGGTGCAACCTCCGCCTTTACAAAAAACAATCTCCTCATGCATATTTCACTCCCCCTTTACTATTATTTTTAACTTTTTTCACATATTTCACTCTTGCTTTGATCCCCTCATGACAACATCAATTTTTCAATCCGCAATATAAAAAGCAAGGTGGGAGCAGTTTGAATTTTAAGAGGTTTACCCCTGTCATTTGATCTGTGTTCTTAAGTATCTCAAAGTCCAAGCTATTCCCCCCTATTCTCTAACGCCAAATTAAAATATTGAGGGTATATAATATATTCATTATATTATATATCGACAATTAATTATACACCAGAAAAAACAGATACCACAGTACCATCATCCAACAATAATAGGGGGGAACGTGTATGTTTATGCGTTCCTGCCTATCGCTTTCAGTGTACTAATGCCTCTTCGTTCACAGTCCTGCGATACATATTGAGTTGTTTATTAGAATAACGCATAACAACGGAAACAAATTATCCCTGCCGCTCTAGTCATTGCAGTACGTAAATATTTATGATATCTTTAATCAAATCAATATCTGTTAACGGTCAAAGCTTTGCTGGTGAAAACTAGAAAAGTGGGGGAAATAATACTTAAGTTCTCAGTGCAGAATAAGGTGTTATTTCCATGAGAAATTGGCTTACTGGGGTGGGTAGTCTATTATTGGACTTCCCGTTTTTTATTGGCTATTAGTATTTATTTGTATTGTGAATAAAAGCGGGTTTGCGTCGTTGATAAAATGATATGGGAGGAACATTCATTGATTAGCTTTTGGCTCTCCATTATTATTTTCGTAATTACCTATATATTTATCATTACTGATAAAATCCATCGTACCATTGTCGTCTGGATGGGTGCGGTCTTGGTTATTGTGCTGGGGGTTATTAACCAGGAAAAAGCTATAGAACATATTGACTTTAATACCCTGTTGTTACTAATCGGGATGATGGTGATTGTTGGTATTACCCGAAAAAGCGGTGTGTTTGAATATCTGGCCATAAAGTCCGCCAAAATGGTTAAGGGCGAACCGGTTGCCATCCTGGTCGCGCTGGGTTTTATTACGGCAGTGGCTTCAGCCCTGTTAGATAATGTTACCGCCGTGCTTTTAGTTGTACCGATAACTTACGCCCTTACCGATCTTCTCGAAATAGCACCTATACCCTTTCTTTTTACCGAAATTATTACTTCTAATATCGGTGGAACAGCAACACTGATTGGTGATCCTCCCAACATTATGATTGGCAGTGCAACAGGTCTGGGTTTTATGGATTTTATTATGAATCTGGCTCTGCCAGTCGGTATAATCTTGGTGACAACCATTGTTTGCCTGGTATTCATTTATAAAAAGGATCTAACCGCCGACAAAGATAAGATTGAGCGTCTTATGGCACTCAATGAAATTGACTGTATCCGCGAATGGTTAATTCTTAAAAAGTCTCTAGTGGTTCTGGGACTCACAATTTTGGGTTTTTTACTCCACCAGAGCCTACACTTGGAGTCGGCGACAATTGCCCTTTTTGGTGCGGGACTACTCATGCTAATCACCCGGGAAGAGCCGGAAGAAGCACTGCTTTCTATAGAATGGCCTACCATATTCTTTTTTGCAGGTCTTTTTATACTGGTGGGAGGTCTGCAGGTAAATGGGGTTATCAGCCTAATTGCTAATATATCGCTGCAAATTACGGGAGACAGCGTTGCTTTAACCGGCATCCTGGTTTTGTGGTTATCCGCGCTGGCTTCTGCTTTTGTGGACAACATTCCCTTTGTGGCCACCATGATTCCATTGTTACAAGAAGTAGGCCAGCTTTCCCAAATGCCCATGGAGTCAATTTGGTGGTCGCTGGCTTTAGGGGCCTGTCTGGGTGGCAATGGTTCTCTTATCGGAGCCTCCGCCAATGTAATCGTTGCCGGCATTGCTGAAAGAAATGGTACGCCGATAAAATTTAAAGAATTTCTAATAGTCGGCTTCCCTTTAATGCTGTTATCCATAATCATATCCACAGGCTACCTCTACTTGGTTTTCTGGAGATGATGAAAATTAATGACGTAGTGTTATGGACTGACAGGCCCATTATCAGTATTATTTCCCCCTGATGGTTCTGATGCCGGTTTTACCGATTAATACTTGGCGTAATTAAGTTTAAGCGAATGGACAGGAAAAGAGCGAGTAACAAGAAACCTAAGATCATGCTAATTACGCCAACCCAGCCAAACGACAACCAAAGGGTACCGCCACTTGTTCCGCCAAAGCTCGCACCTGCATAGAAGAAGAGAAGATAGAGAGACGAAGCTTGTGCTTTGTCATGCGTGGCCCGGTGTCCAACCCAACTGCTGGCAAGCGAATGACTGCCAAAAGAGCCAAAGGTAAAAATTGCTATGCCCAAGATTTTGAGCACTAATATAGTGCTTAAGGTAATGCCTGCGCCGGAGGCCATGATGAGCAGAGCGACCCATAGCATTTGGCGACGACCATAAATGTCTGCCAAGCGGCCCATCCAAGTCGAGCTAAACGTCCCTACGGAATAGATCACGAAAATCCAGCCAACGATCGTTTGACTGAGCAAATAAGGCGGAGCAAGCAATTGATAGCCGATATAGTTAAAGAGGGTGACAAAACTCCCCATGAGAAAGAAGCCAATCCCATATAAACAAAGCAACCCAGGATCCCTAAGATGGTTAGCCATCGATCTCAGTAATTTTCCAATCTCCAACGGGCGCGGTTGAAAGTGTTTCGACTCCGGGAGTAAGTACCAAAATAGCAAGCTCGCCAAGAAACTTAAAATTCCAATACTGCCTAGTGCCACCCGCCAATTGAAATAATCAGTGAGCATCCCGATAATAATCCGCCCGCTCATCCCACCGACCGAGTTCCCGCTGATATAGATTCCCATCGCAATTCCCAAGCTGGCGGGTTCAATTTCTTCAGAGAGGTAAGCCATCGCCACAGCGGGTAAACCTGCCAGAACAACCCCCTGAAGGATACGAAAGAATAGGAGAAAATGATAGTTAGGGACAAAAGCAATTAGAACTGCCAAGAGGGATGAAGCTATTAGAGAAAATATCATGAGAGGTTTACGCCCTTCGACTTCAGATAGGGAACCGAAAAATAAGAGGCTGACCGCCACGGCAATCGTCGTCATCGAAAGGGACAGGCTTGCTACAGCAGGAGAGATGTGAAACTCCCGGGAGAACGCCGGTAACAAGGGTTGTGTACTGTACATGATCGCAAACGTGCTGAAACCGGCAAAAAATAATGCGACATTTGTTTTACGAAAGGATAGGGTTCCCTTTTGAATATAGCCCATAGAATAATCACCCCAATCCATGCAGATATGGTCACAAGCACCAAATAATCAAAGCACAAACCTTCCTGCCCCCTTCCAAAGAGGGGTTTTGGTTACCCAGCCAGCGTTCGCAGGGCCTTTTTGACCTGCTCTTCTGTCGTTAAATCCCCACTATCTTTCAGGACCTGACCAAGAGCCTGCCTTGCTTCGTCCAAACCAAAGCCAAGCGCCAGTAATGTTTGTAATGCTTCTGAGTGCATAAGGGGAGATGGGACCGGGAACGATTCCCCACCAGTTGGAAGAGAAACGTGTCCTTTGAATTTTTCTTTTAGTTCCAGAATTAGGCGTTGGGCTGTTTTCTTACCAATGCCTGGCACTTTGGTTAATAAATTAATATTTTCACTTAAAATTGCACTTTCAATCTGAATTGCACCAAAGTTTGAAAGTAGGGCTATAGCTGCTTTAGGGCCAATGCCTGATACACTCAACATTTCCAGAAAGAGTTGTTTTTCTTCTAAGGAGGAAAATCCATAAAGAGATATATCATCTTCGCGTATAATCACATGGGTGTACACGATAAGTTCTTGCCCAGGACAAGACTGAGCCAAGAGTCCATAAGGCACTGTAAGTAAGTATCCAGTCCCGTTTACATCAATCACCAAACGCTCTGCTTGGATTTCCCACACCTTACCTCGCAACATTCCGATCATCGGAATTCCTCCATTCTCCGGTCTAAAGCATAGCTATGAGCATGACAGATCGCAACGGCTAAAGCGTCCGCCGTATCATCCGGTTTGGGAATCTCATCCAGCCTTAATAACCCTTTAACCATTTGCTGAACTTGTTGTTTCTCTGCCTTTCCATATCCCACAACCGCTTGTTTAACCTGCAACGGTGTATATTCATAAACAGGAATGCCATGTTGGGCGCCAGCCAGCAAGACTACACCCCGAGCTTGCCCGACAGCCAGAGCAGTCGTGGTATTGCGGTTAAAGAAAAGCTCTTCTACAGCCATGTGATCCGGAGGGTGTTCCTGAAGAAACGGTACAATTTGTTCATATAATATCAACAAACGCTCCGCTATTGGCGTGTGAGCCGGTGTACGCCAGCATGAATAAGCGAGCGCACGTAAGTGATTCCCTTTTTTTTCAATTAAACCATACCCCATAATCGCCGTTCCAGGGTCAATCCCCAAAATAATCATCACTCGTCTTCCTTTCAACACGATAGATTTCGACAGAAGACGGGCGATTCCCTTTCTTCTAAATACCTTTCTACTCCTGCCACAGAGGTTCGTTTACAGTATCAATAAATGACTGAACTTCATCCAGGGAATAAAACTCGACCTTGGGAACGATATCCAACATCTCCTTTGGCCAAGCCTGAACATTTAATCCTGTGACAACGACTCTGCCGCCAGCTCCCGGGGTTCCTTCGATTACAGATAGAATCCCTTGCTCAAGCCCAAAATGATAGGTAACAATAGCCGAGTCATCATTCGTTGACGCTGTTTCTGCATTGATAGAACTCAAAGCACTACCGGCATGATGTATATCGTACCACCAAGACGTTGCTGCTGGGACAATGCTGCCAATTCCCAATCCGATTATTAGAACCAGACTAATTACCATATACCTGTGCATAATTAAAACCCTCCTGACCTTTTCTTTAGATCTAGTCTTGCCAGGAGGGTATAAATTAATCGTTATGCTGTTTGGAATTTAGTTTTCTTAAAAATCTTCGTTTGCCAAAGCGTCTGTCAATTCAAAATTAGAATACACCCCTTGGGAATCATCATGGTCTTCTAAAGTATCCATCAAACGGACAAGCTTCCGCGCCAGCTCTGCGTCAGTTATCTCGATGGTATTTTGCGGAATCGGGCTGAGCACAGCTTCTACAACCGAGATCTTTTGATCCAGCAGAGCCTGACGTACACCCTCCAAAGCTTCAGGAGCAGTAAATACAACATACCCTCTCTCATCTATTTCAAAGTCATCAGCCCCCGCGTCTAAGGCCAGCATCATTAAATCATCCTCGGATAACTTAAGCCCCTCGCGCATAATCCTCAATTGCCCTTTTTCTTCAAACATCCACCCTACACTACCCGTCTCCCCCATATTGCCACCATTTTTAGCAAAGATATGGCGAATTTCACCAGCAGTACGGTTGCGGTTATCCGTTAAAATATCAATCATGATGGCAACCCCTCCGGGGCCATACCCTTCATAGCGAAGCTCATCATAAACTGCTCCTTCCGCTCCGCCGATCCCTTTTTGAATAGCACGTTGGATGTTCTCATTGGGTACATTTTCAGCTTTGGCGTTTTCAATGGCGATCTTTAAGCGGAAGTCGTTAATGTCTCCCCCACTGGCACGGGAGGCAACCACCAGTTCACGACCCAGTTTGGTAAACATTTTCCCTTTATAGGCATCTGCCTTGCCTTTTTTATGTTTAATGTTTGCCCACTTGGAATGTCCTGACATGACACAGTCCTCCTTATGCTAATCCACTTTAAATTAGTTTAGCATAGGGCAAATTCCCTTGTAAAGCAATATATTAGGAAACATTCGATATTCGAACCTCGAACCACGAACATGGAATATGATATTTCCTCAGCAGATTTTTCTTGCCTAAAAGAAAACGATAAAGCAATCCCCGGCATTGCTTTATCGTTATTATGTTTTTATGTTTTTTATGTTTTTTATGTTTTCCCATATTGTGCTGAAAAGAGCTGCATAGGCATAGGTATGTCGTCTTACAGTATGAACATAAGCTAATAAGCCCAACATAAACTAACTTGGAGATGTAATGTGCCTCAATGTATAATAAATATGAATTTTGAGTGAAATTCGATGTTTACAAATATGTTAATATATATTTAAGAAAATATGTGATTTTAAAATGGAGGTTTAAAATGCGTTTTGTTACATTCAACTCTAAAGGAATTGAAAAAATAGGAGTAATTTTTAAAGATGAAAAATCATTGACTTCTTTGGATGAACTGTTTCCTGATTTCATAATGATAGATCTTATTAAGAACTTTAGCAAAGAACTGGCAGATAAAATAAACAGGATACAGAATAAAAAAATTAAGATACCATTAAGTAAAGTAGTTTTAGAATCGCCTATCCCAAACCCTCCAAGAGGAATTATATGCCTGGGGAAAAACTACAGAGATCACATCAAAGAAGTAGCAAAAGCAATTGACGGTAAAGACGGTGAACCTGATATTCCTAAATTCCCCATATACTTTTCAAAGCTTGTTGACAAGTGTATAGGCCCTGACGGCGTTATCCCAGCTCATAACAATTTTACTGACAGCCTTGACTATGAAGTAGAGCTTGCCATAATTATCGGCAAAGAAGGTACAAACATTCCTGAAAATAAGGTTGACGAGCACATATTTGGCTACACTATTTTAAATGATGTATCGGTTAGAAATGCTCAAAAAAAGCACTCTCAATGGTTCAGAGGAAAAAGTTTTGATGGTTCATGTCCTATGGGGCCTTGGATAGTTACCAAGGAGGAATTTAAATATCCAGTTCAATTAGCTATCAGGTCCTATGTCAATGGTGAACTGCGACAGGATTCCAACACAAAAGAATTCATATTTGATATACCTTACATAATAAGTGATTTTTCGAAGGGTATCACTTTAAAACCCGGCGATGTGATTGCTACCGGAACTCCTGCCGGTGTAGGTATGGGATTTACCCCGCCAAAATTTTTGAAGGTCGGCGACGAAGTTAAATGCTACATTGAAAACATTGGCTTCCTGAAAAACAAAGTTTTGTAGCTTTATTATCTATGGAAAGAACTTTATTCAAATATTTGGTATAATATAGTGGCGAGGAGGGATACCCCATGCCATTAACAAAAGAAGAAAGAAAATATAATCTGATAGGCCAAAGGAGTCCGACGGCTTCAGCTATACTTTTAGATACGTTAAAAAACGTTCCAATAAATCGGAACGTTTTTTAAGTATACTTTTGAGCTACACTATTCTACTTCTTGGATAATTGGTAAAATCATAGGACGGCGACGAGTCTTTTCGTAAAATTGTTTACTCAAGGCATCTCGAATTTGGTTTTTTAACATAGCCCATTCCGTAACCCTATTCTCTCGACAACGTGCCATCGTCTGCCTAGCTTTTTGTTTAGCCTCGTCTAACATAGCCTCTGACTCACGGACATAAACAAACCCACGCGTTACTACATCAGGTCCCGAAACAATCGCCCCGCTTGAACGGCTTATAGTCATAACTACGATCAGAATACCGTCTTGAGAAAGCTGTTTTCGATCCCGTAATACAATGTTCCCGACATCTCCAACACCTAAACCGTCAATTAAAACTTTTCCAGCCGTAACCTTGCCACCCATAAATGCACCGTGGCGAGTGAACTCAACGACCCCCCCATTTTCCGTAATAAAAATATTCTCCCGGGGAATCCCGAGTTCTTCAGCTAATTGAGCATGTTTGATCAACATGCGATACTCTCCGTGAACCGGCATAAAATATTGTGGTCGGATCATGCTTAGCATTAATTTTTGTTCTTCCTGGCTGGCATGACCTGATACGTGCATGCCATCCGATGATTCATAGATAACATTGGCACCCAGCTTAAATAATTGGTCCACTGTTTTAGCCACCGACTTTTCATTACCTGAAATTGGACTTGCTGAAATGATCACAGTGTCACCAGGTTTAATCGCAACATGACGGTGGTCATTGCTTGCCATGCGGGTTAGTGCAGACATTGGCTCACCCTGACTCCCCGTAGTTAAAATACAAACTTGATTTCCAGGTAAGCTGACGATCTCATCGATATCAATAAGGGTTCCCTCCGGAATATCCAAATACCCCAGCTCTTCGGCAATTCCAACAATATTGACCATGCTTCGTCCCACAACCGCCACCTTGCGGTTTGTCTTAACCGCAGAGGTTATAGCCTGTTGGAGTCGATAAACATTTGAAGCAAAACTAGCAAGAATTATACGATCCTTTGCCTCACAAAAAGCTTCATCAATCATTTGTCCGACTAGCCTCTCAGACGGAGTAAACCCGGTTCTTTCCACATTTGTACTGTCGGATAATAAGCATAAAACCCCTTTGTCACCCAGTTCGGAAAATCTTTGTATGTCAAGTATCTCCCCAGATACTGGTGTATGATCTAGTTTAAAATCCCCTGTAATGACAATAGTCCCTAAAGGCGAATGAATGGCAATTGATACTGTATCCGGAATACTGTGGTTAACCCGAATAAATTCAATTCGGAAAACCCCAAGCTTAATAACATCACGCGGTTGAACAACCGTAGCCTTAATACTATTTAAGTTGTTTTCTTTCATCTTGGACTGAATAATACCCAAGGTCAATCGCGTACTAAAAATGGGTACATCTAAATCTCTCAACAAGTAAGGCAATGCGCCGATATGATCTTCATGTCCGTGCGTTAGCAATATGCCAAGGAGCATTTCTTTGTTTTCAATTAAATAAGAGTAGTCCGGTATTACAATATCGATCCCGGGCATATCTTCGTCCGGAAACGCTAACCCTGCATCAACAAGCACCATCTGATTATCATAGCGGATCACTGTCATATTCTTTCCGATTTCTCCAAGTCCGCCCAAGGGAATAATTTGTAGTTTATGCTCTTTCGGCAAACAAATCTACCTCCTGTATTTATTTTAACTCTTGCATGCATTATGTTTAAAAAGCCAGGGGGGACCACCGTGAGTTTCTTTCGAAGCCGAAGTGAACTCGCTTACGCTAAAGCTGAACAGCGAGGCTTCAGATAGGGACTCTACCCCACCTGAAGTTACGAAGAACCCACCCCCACTTATAGAAGTGGGGGTCTTGAAAACTTGATAAAGGCGACAAAAAGACGCGAAATTCCAATAACGAACACAAAGATGCCACGTATTCGTCAGTATTTCGAAAAGTATCCTATTATGAAACTAGCCGCACAATTATAGATACTCTATTATAGCGTGCAAACCGCTGACTGGCAAGTTCCATCGATTATTTACTAAACTAACCCAAATTGATAAAGTATATAATTTAGGGTAACGGACACTATAATATTAATATTTTCAAGAAAGGTGGTTAAAATTATGACCAATGTTGTTTGTTCCGCAAACCAATGTACTCATAATGAGGATGGTCACTGTCAGCTTAAGACACTAAGTGTTACTTCCAGCTTAATGAACCGGGAGGCAGAGTGTGCTTTTTACGAACCCCGGAAATAAATAATTCTGGATTATTAATCATTGATTTAGTATAAGGTCATCGATAAAGTCATCACCCATCGAGTGATGACTTTAATTTATATAGAGGCATAGATCCATAGCGATAATGAACCTCTGCAT
>NZ_JCAIJG010000166.1:0-7831 GCF_059735615.1 Desulfosporosinus sp. Tol-M2 | reverse complement strand
ATAAGCATTGATAATCCTTCAAATCTCCCCCCTATCGAGTCAATAATTAGTATTGAAGAACCAATTGTGAAGGCGACAATTCTGGTTCCGGCGGAGTATGTTGGAACGATCATGGAACTCAATCAAGAAAAGCGGGGAACGTATTTGACCATGGACTATGTTTCCAAGAGTAGGGTGCAACTGATCTATGAACTCCCGCTCAGTGAAATCGTTTTCGATTACTTCGATCAGTTGAAATCACGGACTAAAGGGTATGCGTCTCTGGACTATGAACTGTGTGGCTATAAAGAGACGGATTTAGTCAAAATTGATATCCTGTTAAACGGGGAAATGGTGGATGCGCTGTCGTTTATCATTCATCGAGCAAAGTCTTATAATCGGGGAAGGAAACTTGTTGAGAAACTTCGAAGAATTATTCCGAGGCAAATGTTCGAAATTCCTATCCAGTCTGTGATCGGAAACAGGATCATTGCCCGTGAGACCGTAAGTGCTATGCGGAAAGATGTTTTGTCCAAATGCTATGGCGGGGATATTTCCCGGAAACGCAAACTGCTCGAGAAGCAAAAAGCGGGAAAAAAACGTATGAAGCAAGTGGGCAACGTGGCAATACCTCAGGACGCCTTTATGGCTGTATTGCAGATCGAAGATTAGGGTATCGGTGATTAGATATTATAGATACGGGCACGATTCATCGTGCCCGTACCAGATAATTGATAAGTGTAAATCGAGCCCATACAGAGAGAGGATGCATACCTATGCCTTCCTTATATATACATGTTCCGTTTTGTGTTCAAAAATGTGATTACTGTGCGTTTTATTCTCATTCATTGGTAAATTCCCCCAAGGATCTTATATCCGTGTATTTAGAGGGTCTGGAAGTCGAAATGGCGAAGCGACGAGAAGATGCCCCTCAAGGGGTATCTTCTCTTTTTATCGGGGGTGGCACACCAACGTTATTAAAGGATAGGGACTTAGAATGTTTAATGAAAATGATTCATCAGCATTTTGATTTTAACCCAGGGGCTGAGCGTACCATTGAAGGGAATCCAGGGACCCTGACCTCATCTAAGTTAAATATCTTACGACATTACGGGATTAATCGTTTTTCTCTCGGGGTTCAGGCTTTCAATGACAAATTGTTGAAGGCAGTGGGACGTATGCATACTGCCCAGGAAGCTCGCGAAGCGATCGAGGGGTTGAGAAGGGCGGGATTTGATAATATTAACATGGATTTGATGTTTGGACTTCCTGCACAGGATATGGCGACTTGGCAAGCGATCATAGAGGAAGCCCTGTCTTACTCACCGGAACATCTATCCCTCTATGGATTAATGTTAGAAAAAAGCACCCCCCTCTATGAGCGGTATAGGGAAGATAATGCGTTACCCGACTGGCTTCCGGATGATGACTTGCAAGCAAAGATGCATGGCTGGGCAGTTAAACGGTTAAAACAGGCGGGGTATATGCACTATGAAACGTCTAATTTTGCGCGCCCAGGCTATGAATGCCGGCATAATTTAGGCTATTGGCGGGGAGAGGATTATTTAGGTTTAGGCCCGGGTGGGGTGTCTTGTTTAAACGGGGCGCGTTGGAAAAATATCGAAGAAGTACGCACTTATCTGATTCGCCTTTACAATGGGCAAGACCTCGTCGATGAAACGGGTTATGAAATATTATCGTTGCACGAGCGCATGGCGGAACGCATGATTTTGGGGTTGCGCCTTGAGGAAGGTGTTAATTTAACATTGTTTAGAAATGATTTTGGAGTCGATCTTAGGGATATTTATAGGGACGTGTTGGAACGCTATAAAGATAAAGATGTTCTTATATTTTGGGGTGACTATTTACGCTTGAATTCTAAATATTCTTTTGTAGCGAATTCGATTTTACAAGAATTCGTATAATAATAATAGAGTGTGACACGAGCTCCGTCTCACAAAAGACCCTCTTGACAAAGCCAAATTTGAGTGGTAATCTGATGGTATCAACTGTTAGCACTCATTAAGGGAGAGTGCTAACAAGAATATAGGCAAGCGGCGTTTAACGTTAGATAGCCAAGCGGGCAGTCTTCGGAAAGGCGGAGAGGCATGGATGCAAATGGATGAACGCAAACGCAAGATACTAAGGGCGATTGTACTGGACTATATTGCTACTGCTGAACCGATTGGTTCACGAACGATTGCACGTAAGTTTGATCTCGGTGTATCCCCTGCGACGATTCGTAATGAGATGGCTGATCTAGAAGATTTAGGGTTCATTGGACAACCGTATACTTCCGCGGGGCGAATTCCTTCGGATGCGGGGTATCGGTATTTTGTGGATTGCCTAATGGATCCTCAAGCGCTCAGTGAAGAGCATAGGGAAACAATTGAACGGGAAAGCACTAGACAAATCCATGAGATGCAAGAAGTTATTTCCTTAACGAGTAAGTTGTTGTCTGAACTTACAAACTTAACAAGTATTGTACTCGGACCACATAAAGCGAGAAGCACGTTTGGGAAAATGCATTTTCTACCGTATCAACCAGGCCAGGTTATTATGGTGATTGTGAAAGAAAACGGTGTGGTGGAAAACCATATTATTGATGTTGGAGAGAATGTCACAGCTGAAGAGCTTCAACATGTGGCCGGGGTTTTTAATCAAAAAATGCGAGGGTATTCCCTGGACCAGGTTAAACGCAGCATGTTGCACGAAATCTATAGTGAATTGTCTCGACAGAGGCTTCTGATTGATAATGCCTTGGATATGCTAAGGGCTATTTTGGACGATCAGAATGAAGAGGAACGCATATATCTTGGCGGAACTCTCAATATGCTGGATCAGCCTGAATTTAGGGACTTAGATAAAGTTAAAACCTTATTCAAAGTGTTCGAGGAAAATGAATCTCTGAGAAAACTACTACATCCTTACCAGGAAGGGTTAAACATCACCATTGGTGGAGAAAATACATTAAAGGAATTTCAAGATTGCAGCTTGATTTCTGCGAGCTATAAAGTCAATGGGCTTACCATCGGGGCGGTGGGAGTCCTTGGACCGACACGAATGGATTACGCTAAAGTGATTGCTATTGTTGACTTTATGACGCGCAGTTTGACGGAAATTTTGACGGGCAGAAAGAAATAGCGAAAGTGTTAAGTTGCACGCATAGCGCCGTTGCTATCACGCCCAAAAAAGTGAAAGGTCCTTAATTTAAAATATATAAATATATTTAAGCACGAGAGGTGATTACGGATGGAGCGAAAGAGAGATGAAGCTCTCAAAGATCACAAGTTGAGTAAGGACAAGGATAGTATGGAGGGCAAAGTACTTGAATCTGAAGAGGCTATCCTGGATGAAGGAAGCCTGGATAACAAGGAGAGGACTTCTCTTGAAAACAATCTGACGCTTGAAGAGGAGCTTGTTAGGACCAGAGCTAAAGCTGAAGATCATTATGGTCAGTTGCAACGTTTGCAGGCGGAATTTGATAACTATCGAAAACGGACTCAAAAGGAAAAAACTGAAATCATTAAATATGCGTCTGAACGCCTTGTGGGAGAGTTGCTTCCCGTACTGGACAATTTTGATCGCGCGATAAGTGCGGCCAAAGTCAATCCGGATTTTACATCCTTTTCGCAAGGGGTGGAGATGATTCTTCGTCAATTACAAACTGTGCTTGATAAGGAAGGTTTAAAGGTAATCGATGCTGTTGGTCAACCTTTTGACCCGAATATTCATGAGGCAGTGCTCCGAGTGGCTTCAGAAGATGAGCATCCCGAAAATACTGTCGTCGAAGAACTACAAAAAGGGTATTACCTTAAAGAAAAAGTTATACGTCCAAGTATGGTTAAAGTATCAAATTAGAAATTAAAGGGGGAAGAAACTAATGGGAAAAATTATTGGTATTGACTTAGGTACAACAAACTCCTGCGTAGCAGTTATGGAAGGCGGGGAAGCGGTAGTTATCCCTAATGCGGAGGGAAACCGGACAACTCCTTCTGCGGTAGGTTTTTCAAAAACCGGCGAGCGATTAGTTGGACAGGTAGCTAAGCGCCAGGCTGTTTCCAATCCTGAAAAAACTGTCACTTCTATTAAACTGAAGATGGGTTCTGATTATAAAGTAAAAATTGATGACAAGACTTACAGCCCACAAGAAATTTCTGCGATGGTTATCCAGAAACTTAAAATGGATGCGGAAGCTTATCTTGGGCAAACGGTCACCCAAGCGGTTATCACTGTACCGGCTTATTTCACAGACGCTCAACGCCAAGCGACTAAAGATGCCGGAGCAATTTCCGGACTTGAAGTGCTGCGCATTATTAACGAGCCTACAGCTGCAGCGCTTGCCTACGGTCTCGACAAAAAAGAAGACTCCACTGTTTTGGTATATGACTTAGGGGGCGGAACCTTTGATGTTTCAATCCTCGAATTAAGCCAGGGCATGGTTGAAGTGAAAGCTACGAGTGGTAACAACCATTTGGGCGGCGACGATTTTGACCAACGTTTAATTGACTATATGGTGGCTGAATACAAGAAAAGTAATGGCGCGGATCTCTCCAAAGACCGTGTGGCCCTGCAACGTTTAAAAGAAGCGGCGGAAAAAGCCAAAATTGAACTTTCCGGTGTTACGAACTCCAATGTTAATTTGCCGTTTATCACTATGACGGAACAAGGACCGCAGCATTTGGATATGAATATTTCCCGTGCCAAATTTGAAGACCTTATCTCAGATCTAGTGGAATCGACCATTGGCCCCACGCGTCAAGCATTGGAGGATGCCAAACTTTCCTGGAGCAAAATTGATCAGATTATATTAGTAGGTGGATCTACCCGTATCCCATCCGTCGTAGAAGCGATTAAGAAATTAAGCGGCAAAGAACCGCACAAAGGGGTTAATCCGGATGAAGTAGTCGCCATGGGCGCCGCGATTCAAGGCGGTGTTCTCAGTGGAGAAGTGAAAGATATGATCCTGCTGGATGTTACCCCGCTTTCCCTGGGGATTGAAACCCTTGGCGGAGTATTTACCCGGATCATAGATCGAAATACGACTATTCCTACTACCAAATCACAGATCTTCTCAACGGCTGCAGATAATCAAACCTCAACCGATATTCATGTTCTTCAAGGGGAACGCGAAATGGCGAGTTATAATAAGACGCTTGGGCGTTTCCAACTCACGGGAATACCTCCTGCGCCACGCGGTATTCCGCAAATCGAAGTTAAATTCGATATTGATGCCAATGGGATTGTCCACGTTTCAGCAAAAGATATGGCTACAGGGAATGAACAGAAAGTGACCATTACTTCCTCTACGGGTCTCTCAAAAGATGAGATCGAAAAAATGAAGCAAGACGCTGAAGCCCATGCTGAGGAAGATAAGAGAAACAGAGAGCTGATCGATGCCAGGAACCAAGCTGATTCTCTGGCTTATCAAACAGAGAAAACCTTGAAAGAATTCGAGGGTAAGGGGGATGCCGCTGAAGTTGAAAGCATTAAGAAAGCGATGGAAGATTTGAGAAAAGCGGCGTCCGCTGATAACGTTGGAGAGATTAACGCCAAAACAGAGGCGTTGAACAAAGTGCTTCATCCTTATATCGAAAAGATGTATCAACAAAAAGCGGCTCAAGAGCAGAATGCAGGAGCACAACCTGGAGCCGAAGGGCCTAAAAAAGAAGACGACGTTATAGATGCGGAGTTTACTGAGGTTAAGAAAGAATAGGGGAACCAACGCATTAGTGCAACTAAGGCTAGCGCCGGCGCCTGAAGGCTTGGAGCTAGCCAAGTTTTCTTTTATGGATTACTAAAAATATTACCATCAAAATGGATATTTCCTTGTGCATAAAGTCTTAGGGTCATATAATACTATAGGACTTATAACAATAGAACTGTAGACAAGCAGGAGTGTGGAGGGAAAACATGAAACGCGATCACTATGAAGTGCTTGGTGTCGATAGATCGGCCGGGGAACAGGAGATTAAAAAAGCGTATCGAAAGTTGGCCCGCCAATATCACCCGGATGTTAACCAGGGCGATAAGGGAGCAGAAGAAAAGTTTAAAGAAGTTACGGATGCCTATGATGTTTTGAATGATCCTGAGAAAAGAGCGAGGTATGACCAGTTTGGTCATGCCGGCGTAGATCCCGGCCAAGGTGGTGGATTTGGAGACGTTGGGGGCTTCGGGGACATTTTCGATATGTTTTTTGGCGGCGGTGGCGGCGGGCGGCGCGGTGGTCCTCAACGGGGTGCGGATTTACGCTATGCGATGTCCTTGACTTTTGAAGAAGCGGTGTTTGGCGTTGAAAAGGAAATTCAGATTCCGCGGGATGAAACCTGCTTGGATTGTCAGGGTTCTGGGGCAGCCCCGGGAACACATCCGACAACATGTTCTCAGTGTCACGGCAGCGGACAAGTGAAAGTGCTTCAACGCACGCCTTTTGGTCAAATCCAGACATCCCGAACGTGTCCAACGTGTCAAGGAGAAGGGCGCACTATTAGTAGTCCTTGCTCAACATGTCATGGACAAGGGAAAGTCCGAAAAGTTAAAACGATTAAGGTTAGCATTCCAAGAGGATCCGACGACGGCTTAAACTTAAGGCTCAGTGGAGATGGTGAGGCTGGAGCTAAAGGGGGTCCCTCGGGAGATCTTTATATTGTTTTACAGGTTAAACGGCACAAGTTCTTTGAACGGGAAGGGAATGACATTTATTGCGAGATTCCAGTTACCTTTGTTCAGGCGGCTCTCGGCGCAGAAATTGATGTTCCGACCCTGGATGGGGTGGTTAAAATGAAAATCCCCGAAGGGACACAAACGGCTACGGTTTTTCGGCTTAAAGGGCATGGCGTACCTCACCGCCGAGGGAACGGTCGTGGAGACCAGCATGTTCGGACTGTTTTGACAACGCCGACTAAGCTAAACGAAAAACAAAAGAAACTTTTACGTGAATTTGGTGAAGTGACGCCTGAACATCAACAAATGGGTAAAAAATCGTTGTTTGAAAAGTTTAGGGAAAACCTCCGCGATGCGATGGGGTAAAAAGGAGTATGACTAATGAATTGGCGTGAATTGGCGGTGGCAGTTTTATCTGAAGGAGAAGAAACTGTTGCCGATCTTTTTTATCAGTTCGGGTGTACGGGTGTTATTTTGAGCGAGGTTACCGGCTGTGAATCGGTTTAAGATTACGGAGCTTGGAAACGATGTCTTTTGGTTGCGTGATTCTGAACGAGATCACCTCGTCCGGGTGCTAAGGCTAAAACCCGGAGCTTTAGTGGTTGGTTTTGATAATACCGGGATGGAGTTTACCGGTGTCGTCCTAAAGATCGAGGACAATAGCGTAACCTGTCGGATTCTCAGTACGGATCATCCCGATGTGGAAGCCCATACTTCTATTTACCTTGTAGCAGGACTCTCTAAAGGAGAAAAAATGGAATGGGTAATTCAGAAGGGGACTGAACTGGGTATGGAGGGGCTCATTCCCTTGCGAACTAAACGATCTGTTATGCAACTTGAGGGAAGTAAAGCGCAAGACAGGGTTGTTCGATGGCAAAAAATTGCCTCACAAGCAGCGAAACAGTCTCATAGAGTTCAGGAACCCAAAATATCGGAGGTTTGCGATTGGAGGGACTTGGCGGAGCAGTTGCCCCCTGACACCCAGTGGCTTATTCCTTATGAAGAAGAATTAACTCAGCGGTTAGCCCTCGTGCTTGAAGGAATGGACCCAAAACGCCCTATTGCCATCCTGATTGGTCCTGAGGGAGGCTTTGATCAGACCGAGGTTGCTTTTGCCCAAGAAAAACTCGGGGCAAAGAGTGTTACGCTGGGGCCGAGGATTTTGCGGACAGAAACGGCTGCGCTGGCA
>NZ_JCAIJG010000012.1:0-3726 GCF_059735615.1 Desulfosporosinus sp. Tol-M2 | reverse complement strand
GTTATCGAAGAAAAAATAGCCAAGCAACCCGTTACGCAAGTCGTAGCCAAAGGGCCCGGGCTCACCGCTGTTTCTCTGGCTAGAGCCGCTTCCAGAGGATCGAACAGCGCCACTGGGATTGTCTGGCCCTTAAGAGGTCCGATTAATTCTCCTTATGGGTATCGTTGGGGCTGTTTTCATAACGGTCTAGACATTGGCGGGGGCACAGGCAGTTCCTATTTCGCTGCTGCTTCAGGGAAAGTAGTTGCAGCAGGATGGGCTGGAGGATACGGTAACATGATTCTTATTAACCACGGTAACGGTGTGGAAACACGTTATGCCCATTCCTCAAAACTTCTGGTTTCTGTCGGCCAACAAGTAAAACAAGGTCAGAGGATTGGATTGGTTGGCTCAACCGGGCATTCGACAGGTCCCCATCTGCATTTTGAGCTCATTATTAATGGTTCTGCGGTCAACCCCTCGATCTATTTACGATAGATGTTTATTTTCTATATTTTTTATCAAGCGCCCTGAGCACTTAAGAGGGTGCAAAGTCTTTATGATTAGACAAAACCTTAAGGGGGGACTATAGTTGGGATTGTCTTCCGAAACACATGTACGTGTTCGTTATTCTGAAACAGACCAAATGGGTATCGTTTATCATTCTAATTATCTTGTTTGGTTTGAAGTCGGAAGAGCCGAACTTTTTCGGGAATTAGATCTCCCGTATACTAAAATTGATGAACAGGGTTTAGGTTTGGCGATTATCGATGCCAATTGCCACTATCGCGTACCCGCACGCTATGATGATGACCTCGTTATTATTACCAGGTTGGATCACATATCTGCGCGCTCAGTACGTTTTTATTACCGCATTTATCGAGAGGAAACCCTCTTGGCTGAAGGTAAAACAGTTCACGTGTTCATTAACAAAGAAGGCCGTCTCGCGGACGTTCGTCGGTACGTATTCTGGACTCGTTTGCAAGAAATCATCGAGAAACATAAAGAAAACTTGGCTGGCGTCAAGCCTTTGAGAGATAGCCAAGGATGACCGGGCTTGCCACATAAGAATTCTTAAAATAAATGTCTGTCAAAATGATGGACATTTATTTATTATACTTTCTGCAGGACAATACTTATTTTCCTCGAATAACTAAATATTGGTTGCCTATAAGGAAAAGCGGGGCCAATGTATTTGCAATTTGCAGGAATATACGATATGTTTTGACATTAGACAAGCAACATCGACAGAGTTCTTAGCGTCAGATGGAGTTTTACTCCACCTGACAGTTAGAAATCGTTATCCAGGAGCTGTACAGTTCATATCTCTCTCTTAAAGAAGAAGGCCACTTGGAACTGTTAGCTATCGGATAAATATTTCGTTAAAGGGGGAAGAGTGAGCAATTGAAATACATCATGAATAAGAAGAGTTCTTCGTTGTTGAAATTCTTCACTGCTTTTCTCCTTACCATATTGATACTCTTTAATGTTGCTCCCAACGCATTTGCGGAAGACCCTTCTGCAAAAGAACCTCAAATACGTGGAGAGGGCGCCTATTTAATCGATGTATTATCTGGTCAAACCCTCTTTATGAAGAATCCGGATAAGCCACTGGAGCCTGCAAGCACAACCAAAATTATGACTGGTCTCTTGGCACTTGAGCATGGAAATTTAGATGATATCGTAACTGCGAGTTCTTCTATGCTTAATAACAAGCTCGTCTATGGCACACAAATATATCTTGAGCCTGGGGAAAAAATGCCCTTAAAGGACCTTCTTTATGCTTTACTGTTAAACTCCGCCAACGATGCGGCTGTTGTAATTGCAGAACATGTAGGAGGCAACTTACCAAAATTTGTCGAAATGATGAATAAACGTGCTCTTGAAATAGGAGCTTCCGAGACCCATTTCCTTAATCCGAGTGGATTAACTGAGATTGGGCACGTCACGACGGCTCACGATTTAGCACTTATTGCGCGAGTTGCCTATCAAAATCCCCTATTTGCCAACTATGTTCGTACTAAATCACAAACTATTTCCCGATCAAAACCGGATATTCCCAGGCTAATGGTTAATGAAAATAAATTGCTTTGGAGAGACTCAAACGTTGATGGCATTAAAACAGGATACACAACTGCTGCTCAAAATTGTCTTGTCGCATCAGTGACCAAGGATGGACGACAACTCATAGGCGTGATCCTTAAATCTCCGGGACGTGAAATCTATACAGATATGCAGGCTATGTTTGAGTATGGCTTTACTCAGTTTGAAGAGACTGTTTTTAAACCTTCAGGATCGGTGATTGCAACAATTAAAGTGAATAATTCACCGGTTGATCTAATTATCGACCGTCCGATTTATATGACTCAGAAACTCCACGAACAAAGTCCGGTATTAAATTTATGCGTCATACCGACTTCTTCCAGTCCTCTTAGTTCTGTACAAGCGGATCAAATTGTTGCCCACGTCGAAGTTCTGGACGGGAACAAACTAGTAAACACGCTTCCTTTAAAATCCTCGCGGACAATTTCACCTTCACTTGTAAGCCGTTTGCGTTTAAATTATATTTCCTGGCTTCAGGGATTCATACTCCTGGGAGTCGTAATATTACTCCTCATCAGCCAAAAAAAATACGCTGATAGGCGTTGGCGCAGACAAATACAACATCCGAGGAGAAGGGAGTCCAATTAGTGAATCACGTGACCAAAGCATTCTTTACTCAAAGTTTAAAATTCATTTCCTTTTGGGTAGTTGTTGGCGGATTAATCTTTCTCGTAGGGCACTTTATTTATTTGTTCTTGCCCTTTCTTCTTGCGTTTATTATGACAGTATCCATCAATCCTCTTAGGAACTTTCTAATTCGTAAATTCCGCTTTCCCCGAGGAATTGCTGTTTTAACAGCTATGATCGTGGAAATAGGTGGATTTGGCGTAATTATTGTTCTGATAGTTATTCGTCTGATTCAAGAAATTCAGGACATTTATTTTAATTGGCCACATTATAATGATTTGTTGCAAAACTTTTTTACTCATTGGCTAACCAAATTAGAAATTTATTATCTCAAATTACCAGGTACCGATATTGAGACCATAAACAATACAGTTAAGGAATTCATCAATACTATCCCCGCTGTACTGACCAGTATATTATCGATGGCTGCTAAAATCCCGGAAATCATTATTATTATTGCTATTGCCTTAGTCGCGACTTTTTTTATGTCCAAAGGTTCCCAACGCTATCTCAACGAAATTTTAAATATCTTTCCCCTGGAATGGCGCGAGCATATCAGTGAATTAGGCCGGGATTTTTCTCGTGCCTTTGCAGGTTTTATCCGGGCGGAATTCATTATCTTTTTAATTACTTTGTTTCTATCCATCACCGGATTAATGTTATTCCACACAAGATATGCGATTTTCATAGGGACCGTAACTGGGATCTTTGGTATACTTCCGGTTTTAGGAGTGGGTATTGTCCTTGTCCCTTGGTCTATTCTCGCCTTAATAAGTGGGCATAGCCTGTTGGCTATCCAGCTTCTACTCCTAACGACTCTGATCACAGTTCTGAGACACATTATTGAACCAAAAATTCTTGGAGACAATGTAGGACTCGATCCACTCTTTGTTCTCATTAGCATGTATATTGGGCTGGCATCCACTGGAGTGATTGGCTTAATCTTAGGTCCGTTTATTCTTATTGCTTATCAAGCTTTGCGTAAGGCAGGGGTCTTTCGAAATCTGTAAGCAGTGA
>NZ_JCAIJG010000155.1:0-1405 GCF_059735615.1 Desulfosporosinus sp. Tol-M2 | reverse complement strand
GGTCATGAAACTGCGCAACGCTACCTTGACGACAATTGCTCCAACCGGGACGATATCCATGATTTGCGGCGCTTCCAGCGGGGTAGAACCTCTCTTTGCGGTTGCCTATACTAAAACTGTAATGGATGGGACAGCTTTAATAGAAGTCAATCCGCTCTTTGAAGCGTTGGCCAAAGAGTATGGTTTCTATTCCCCGGAACTTATGCAAAAGATCGCTGAAATGGGAACCGTCCTCGGTTTACCGGAAGTACCGAACTGGGCGCAGGAGGTTTTTACCACCGCTCAAGAGATCGCGCCCGAATGGCACATCCGGATTCAGGCGGCTTTCCAGAAATATACCGATAACGCGGTATCCAAAACGATTAATTTTGCCAACGCCGCGACACGCGAAGATATTGCCGAAGCCTATCGTTTGGCGTATGAACTGAATTGCAAGGGATTAACGGTCTATCGCGACGGAAGCCGGGAGGAGCAGGTGCTTTCGCTGGGAGCCTCAGCCACAAAAGCCCCATTGGCAGCCGAACAGTTTATCCCCAAAACACCGTTTATTCCAGAAATAAACACAGTCGTGCCGCGCCCACGCCCAACCACAACCGTAGGGTTTACAGAAAAAATAAAAATAGGCTGCGGAAACCTCTATGTCAGTGTCAATGAGGATGACAAAGGGATTTGTGAAGTTTTTACGAATACCGGCCGCGCCGGAGGCTGTGCCTCCCAATCGGAGGCAACAGCCCGTTTGATCTCCATCACCCTGCGCTCCGGCTTGTCTGTTGATGCCATTACGGAGCAGATCAAAGGTATTCGCTGCCCGGCTTGTATGCGGCGGGAAGGGGTCAAGGTCACCTCTTGCCCGGATGCCATTGCCCGGGTGATTAAGAAATATAGTGAAGTGGGTATCAATTTTGCGGGTGGGCATAGGGGAACGCAGAAAACAGCCCCAACGGCCGTAAAATCAAGCGTTGTCGAACGAGAAAGGCCATCCGGAGAAAAGGTAACTAAAAAAATAGCCCGGACAGGTGTGGCGACGGAAAATGCATGCCCGGAATGTGGTATGCCCATCAACCATGAAAGCGGTTGTGTGGTATGTACGCACTGTGGCTATTCGAAGTGCGGTTAAGGTATATTAAAAGCTGAATAGAGGTCAACTATGCAAATAGCCAATGGAATAAAAATGTTGGAATTATCGAAAAATCATATGGGTAAACCATTAATCGCTTACCCAACCCTAATCCTGGATGATCCTGTCATCCTGGTGGATACCGGGTATCCGGGGCAATTACCCCAAATTCGCGAGGCCATGGCGAAGGCTGGCGTCCCTTTGAGCAAGCTCAAAAAGGTAATCCTTACGCATCATGACGCGGACCATATCGGTAACACTCGCAGTTTACAAAATGAATTAGCGATT
>NZ_JCAIJG010000097.1:0-1133 GCF_059735615.1 Desulfosporosinus sp. Tol-M2 | reverse complement strand
ACTGAGCCGCTGCTAACGTTTGGGCATTATATCCCTCTCGAATGGATTGAAGTTTTGTTTGAGCCGTCTTTAAGTTGGCTTGCTGCTGCACGACGGCTGTCTTAAGATCCGTATCATCAATCCTGGCAAAAACTTGCCCTTTTTTTACTAAATCTCCATCCTTAATATTGAGTTCAACCACCTGTCCATTGACCACTTGTCCATTATTTGAAAATTGTAAAGGAATTAGGTGGGAAAAGTTCACCGTTCCCGTTGCCGTAATCACTTTCTTCACGTTTCCCATTTTGGCTTTAGCGGTGATATTAGTAGCCACGGCAGGTTTAGCGGTAAAATGTTTATAACCCCAATAACCCCCTCCCAAGAACAGAACACATACTACCCCAATGGTCACCCATTTCTTGTTAAGACGATGATCATTGTCCCTACTAGTTTAGTCTGACTCACCTTGATCTTTCTTATTAAGTATACCGCTAATATTTGAGATGTATTTAGGAAAGTTCTAAAGATTTTATGGAGATTACTTCCTCTGGCTTGGGTCAATGTACATTTATTATCCAATCAACTTTTAACCAAAACGCATACGCCGAATCATGTGTTTAATCCCAATTCCATTGATCTCGAAAACATATACACCTTTATTATCAGGAACCACCAAATATGCTTCCCTTTTTGAAAGAAAATCTTCTCTAGATACTAATTTGTTATTCTCCCAACGAATTTGGCTATTAGGCTTTATGGATATATACTGTTTTTTACTCCTTTATAATTGTTATTGTGATGGAATATGTACTTTTTCAAAAACTTTCCTTAATAAGACTAGAAGTACCTCAAGTATTATTGTACAACTTGAAAGTACTTCTAAGTCAAAGACTAATATAAAAAATTTAAATAAATCCTTGATGGCAGCTGTCATCACAATAATAATAACCGCTCCGATACTTTAAACGTTTCGCACATCTTCTCAACCAGGCTGCCGGAGCTGCTATTCTTAATAATTTGGGCCACCGCATAACTCAAACTAAAAGGTGTTAGTGGACGTGTCCCGCAGACTCTCCTTAGGTGGAACTAGGAGGATAATTGAAAAGGTTGATCGAGCTGGGTGAATCAGGAAGGACTACATTACTGGTATTATC
>NZ_JCAIJG010000151.1:0-11443 GCF_059735615.1 Desulfosporosinus sp. Tol-M2 | reverse complement strand
CGTTAAACCCAATAAAAAGCTTAACGTGCTGCTTGCTTTTGTGGTGGGCTTGATGGCTGCGGTTGGCCTGGCCTTCTTGCTGGAATTTCTGGATAACACAATAAAGACCTCAAGTGATGTTGAGGAGCTTTTGGGGATTCCTGTATTGGGCGTTATTCCCAACTATCAAACAGGAAAACAAGGGTAAGAGGAGTAGATTCTATTGGCATATTCGCTAGTCACCTTTGAGCAGACGAAATCTCCCATCGCGGAGGCTTACCGGACCCTGAGGACGAATGTCCAGTTTACATGCGTGGATTCAGATACCAGGAAAATTATGATCACAAGCCCCGGACCCCGGGAAGGAAAAACAACAACAGTGGCCAACCTGGCGGTCAGTATGGCCCAAGCTGGGAAAACCGTCTTGATCATAGACGCAGATTTGCGCAATCCTACCCAGCATAAGCTTTTTGGCCTGGATAATGCTCAGGGGTTATCGGTAGCCCTGGTTCAAGATAAGGACTACCGGCAATATATTCGGGAAACAGCTGTGCCTTGTGTAAGGGTTCTCACAGGAGGTCCCATCCCTCCCAATCCTGCGGAGCTTATCGGGTCTAAACGGATGAAGCGTTTGCTCCAGGAAGTAAGCGAGCAATATGACATGGTCCTCATCGATACCCCTCCCATTGTTGCGGTGACAGATGCCGCGATTCTCGCCCAGGAAGTCGATGGAGTCATCCTGGTCTTGGCCTCTGGTGAAGTGAACAAAGATTTTGCGCAAAGAGCGAAAGAACTGCTCGATAAAGTAGGCGCTAAGATCCTTGGGGCGGTACTCAATAAAGTGGACGCGAAAACCAGCGAATATTACTATTATTACTACTATCATGGGTCTGACAATACGAAGAAGAAGCACAAGCGCCGTAAAGACCGCTCGGCACCATCGGAAGGATGATCAGATGATTGATATCCATAGCCACATCCTCCCCGGGCTGGACGACGGGTCAAAAAACATGGCAGAAACGCTGGGAATAGTGCGTCAGTTGCACGAGGCGGGATTTAAGACGCTTATCGCCACCCCGCACGTCCTGGAAGGAAGGGATTTCTTAAGTCCTGCGGAAATTCTGGCTGCAACGGAACAAGTGCGCCAAGCGGTTACCGAGGCTGGTATTCCGGTTGATATTCTACCCGGCGCTGAGAACTATATCTTCCCGGACCTAATAAAGTGGGTGCGTGCCGGAAAACTACTGACCCTGGGGAATACAGGAAAGTATATCCTTATCGAGTTTCCGATGCTGGAGATACCTCTCTATACGGATCAGGTTTTTTTTGAGCTCCAGGTCCAGGGGATAACACCGGTTCTTGCCCATCCCGAACGATATAGAGACTTAACCGAACAGCCGGAGCGTATCCTTGCCTGGGCCAGGAAGGGGATTCTCCTGCAACTGGATTTAAGAAGTTTAAGTGGGCATTATGGTCCCCAAGCAAGACAGTTAGCTGAAATCATGCTTAGTAGTGATCTAATTCACGTAATAGGCTCAGATGTTCATCACGCTTCCAGCAGTGAGTCAACCTATCTGGAAGGACTCCAGAGCGTCAGGAAAATCGCGGGTGAGACGCGATACCAGGAATTGACGAGGCTTAATCCGCAAACGGTCCTTGAAGGGAATCCTCTGCGGGGCGATAGGGAGTATTTCCTCAAGGGGTCAAGTATTAAGAAAAGGCGAAGCCGATTTTGGAATTTGTTTAGGCGATAAAAAAAAAGATTATTTTCTTTTTTTTGTTTATAGAGGATTTTTTAATTTAGTATCGAATACTCTTAGAATATTGGTAATTTTGTCCTAGGACTAAGTAAAATTGTCCTGGGACTATGGGCCTATTAGCTTATCGTCTTTCCACTATTTAGCAACAATACGCTATGACCATTCCTAAGGCATGGCTATGAAGAAGGGAGTAGCGTGAAAACGTTGCTGGTAATGGGCGGAGGGGTCCTTTGGGGGCAAAAAGAGCATAGTAAACAAGCCCTAACGGAAGCGGAGCGAAGAATGGTTAAGCAGGTAGCGTGATATGCTCGGGACTTACGACGCCTTGGGCAATCAAGAGTTTGGCAGCTTGCCTCAAAGCTTTCTCCTTTTGCTTATTGCAAAGCTCCTGCGGCATATCGACCTGAAATAGGTCGCAAGGGTTGAAGAGCTCACCGGTTTGGAGCATGTGGTAAGCGGCTGTAAGCATCATTCTGGCAATGGCAATAACGGCTCGTTTCTTGCCTCGGCGCTTGGCGATCCGCTCATATTTGATGCGGTAGTAAACAGAAGCGTTCGATTTTACAGCGGCATGGGCTGCTTGCACGAGAGCGGGCTTGAGGTAAACACCTGCCCTGGTAATGCGAACCGACTTCTTTTTGCCGGCGGACTGGTTGTTGCCGGGCGTTAGCCCCGCCCAGCAGCATAAGCGTTTCGAGGATGAGAACTGAGACATATCAGTACCGATCTCAGAGACGATCGTAATGGCAGAAGACCGGTCAACGCCGGGAATGGTACACAGCAAGGCAATGGCGCTTTCGAAGGGTTCAACCATACCGGTGATTGTTTGATCGAGGTCGGCAATGAGTTGTTCCACGAAATTCAGGTGTTTGCGGACGAATCGGATGCGGGCTTTTTGTTCCGGGGTCATTTGAAAACCCTCAATGGATTCGATGACCTGGCTGGCTTTCTTCTTCAAGGAGCGTTGCAGCAGGGTAATACAATGCCTTGGGTCGAAGGAATCCGAGTTTACAAGGTAATCCGTGATGGACGAGGCAGATTTGCCAAACATGTCGGAAACGACAGCATCAAGGGCGACATTGCAAACGGTGAAAGCGTTCTGAAAGCGGTTTTTTTCGCTGGATTTGCAGGAAACGAGCTTGAAGCGGTATCGTGTGTACTCCCGCAAAATGCGGATGTTCTTGGACGGGATAAAGCTGCCAGGGACCAGACCGAGGCGAAAGAGGTCGCCGATCCACTTGGAATCCTTGACATCATCCTTGTTGCCCTTAACAGCAGCCACCCACTTGGGATTGGCGACGGTAACACGGATGCTGTCCTCCAGCAAATTGTAAATGGGAACATAGTACTTCCCTGTACTCTCCATGCAAACGTCAAAGCAGTTGTTATCCAACAGCCACTGCTTGAACGAGAGAATGGAATTGTTGAAGGTAGAAAAGCGTTTCTTCTTGTAACTCGGAATGATACCCTGAGTTGTGATGATCGTAGCGACGAGAAATGTCTTGTGTACATCGACGCCACAACAGATGGGATAAACAATTTTCAAATTTCTCCCTCCTCGTAATGAAATCGTGAGGTAGAAGACAGTGACTGGATCGCCGCACATTTAACACTGAGCTAAAACAATGATTAGCGTGCGGCCTCATGGCACCACTTATTTGTGCTTGAAAGGCGATCCTTACACTGGTTTATATACTGATTTAAGCCAAGAGGCAGTCTGCAACTCACCTCACCGTGCTTTGTAGTGTGCCTTTCCCTCAGAAATATTGTATCGTGGGGATGTCCGCTACGGTACCCCTTTTTCATTACTATTTGTGCCGCCAGCGAAGCGGCGGAATGGAGGTTTATATGAAAAGATTTATTGATATTTTTTTTGGCCTTATACTACTCAGTATTTTAAGTCCTTTGTTACTCATAATTAGCCTAATTATAAAAGTTGATTCAAAAGGTCCAGCGTTATTTAGCCAAAGAAGAATCGGAAGAAATAACAAAGAGTTTGTTCTATATAAATTTCGAACCATGCGAACTGAGGCTCCCAATGTGGCGACCCATTTACTGAAGGATCCTCAAAGCTATATAACTTCATTCGGGAAGTTCTTAAGAAAGAGTAGTTTAGATGAGTTGCCTCAATTGTTAAATATAATAAAAGGTGATATGACGTTTATTGGACCACGTCCTGCCTTATATAATCAGTATGATTTGAAAAAGTTAAGAACTAGGTGTGGGGTACACAAGTTAAGACCCGGCGTTTCGGGGTGGGCCCAGGTAAACGGGAGAGATTGTCTGGAAATAAGTGAAAAAGTTAGTTATGATTTATATTACTTAGAACATCAGAGTTTAGGCTTTGATATAAAAATACTATTTTTTACGTTTCTAAAGGTTCTTCGGGCAGAAGGGGTTCGAGAAGGGATCCGAAATCCAAATAATATTGAGAAAAGAGAAAGTGCAATGTGAAGCTAAGTTATCCGCCGCTACATTGGAAGTTAGTGGAGATTTTTGGGGTGATTGAAGTAATGACGGGACTATTATCAATGCTGATGCTAGGAAGGACGGCATGTTATTGTTAATATGGCTTCGTGATTGACGGTTGAATCCCTGAGAGAATATTTTCTTGGAGGAAACAAGAGGCTGCGGCCACTAAGGAATATAAAAAGCATGAAAGGTTGATGAGATGTTATTAGTCACAGGAATTACAGGACATTCAGGCAAGTACTTCATGCAAGAGTTGATTAATCATAAATATGAGGATACAATCCGCTGTATTGTTAGGAACTCTTCTGACACATCACTACTGGATGATAGCGGATTGAAGATAGAGAAATTCGTTGGAGATTTGATAGACCAAGAGTTTATGGACAGCTGCATGAAAGATGTAGATACAGTAATACATATAGGTACCATTTTTTACTCGATCCAAGTAATGAAAGCTGCCGTAAAACATAATCTTAAGAGAGCAATTCTTGTACATACCACCGGCATTTATTCAAAGTATAAGAGTGCTTCGGAAGAATACAAGAACATCGAATCAGAAGTAAGAAAAATCATTAAGGATAATGCTTGTTTAATTGGCTTAACAATCCTGCGGCCTACCATGATTTATGGGAATATCAACGATAAAAATATGGTGGTTTTTATTAAGATAGTGGACAAGCTGAGACTACTCCCAGTGATTGACCAGGGGAAGAGTCTGCTTCAACCAGTTAATGGTCGTGACCTTGGTAAGGCTTATTATCAAGTATTGGCTAAGCCAGAATTAATGAATGGGGATTATATCTTATCAGGCGAAAAGCCTATCACGATGCTTGATATGTTTAAACTGATAAGTAATAACTTGGGAAGGAAAACAGTCTTTGTCAGTGTACCTTTGGGATTTGGTGTGTTCTTGGCTGGAATACTTAAGGCGGTTACATTAGGCAAAGTTGATTATATAGAGAAAGTGCAAAGGATGGGTGAAGACAGAAGTTATCCCCATAAAGATGCAGCTAGAGATTTTGGGTACGACCCTATGCCTTTTGTAGAAGGGCTTAAAATAGAAGTTGAGCAGTATGTAGAGAAGTTTAAATGATGATGTGGGAGCCTACAGTGAAATGAAGATCTTAGTTGTTTGTCAATACTACTATCCTGAACAATTTAAAATAAACGATATATGCGAACAACTGATACTAGATGGACATGTGGTAACAGTATTGACAGGCTTACCAAATTATCCAACGGGAAATATTCCCAATGAATACCAATGGGGGCGCAAGCGAAAGGAAACAATTAACGGAGTCAAGGTACTACGATGTTTTGAGATAGGCAGAAAAAACGGAGTTGTTGGTATGGCGTTAAATTATGCGAGCTATATGTTATCCGCTGCTATTAAAGCTTTATTCTTAAACATAGACTTTGACATTATCTTTGTTTACCAACTCTCACCGGTTTTTATGGCATTACCTGCGGTTGTATTGAAAAAGCGATTTAATAAGCCGTTGTACTTATATTGTTGCGATATATGGCCAGAATCCCTGAAAAACTATATACCAGATGAGAAGAGTCTTATTTTTAGGATAATAAGTAAATTTAGTAGTTATTTGTATTCGAAATGTGATGCTATTACGGTTACTTCCGAGCCATTTATTAAATATTTTAATCAAGCACATTCTATTCCGATCGAAAGGATTACATATAATCCCCAACATGCAGAGGATATTTATTTGGAAATGGACTTCTCATCAGAAGATGATGTAATAGACTTTGTTTTCATGGGAAATATAGGGATTGCGCAAGATATAGATTGCATCTTGGATGCTGCTGAAAAGATAAAATACCTACCCAAATTTAAGGTGCATTTTGTCGGGGATGGTTCTTATTTGGATACAAGTAAGGACTTGGTTAAAAAGAAAGGACTGGAGGACATTGTTCTTTTCCATGGCCGATATCCACTTGATAACATGCCGGATTTCTATAAGTTGGCTGATGCTTGTCTGCTCACGCTTAAAGATGATAGCCTTGTTGGATTGACAATGCCTTTAAAACTACAGGGGTATATGGCTGCTGGTAAGGCTGTTATTGGAGCGATTAATGGTGCAGCACGAGACGTGATAATCGAATCAAAGTGCGGTGTTTGTGTCAATGCGGGTGACTCATATGCGTTAGCAGAGGCTATGAAAGAGTTTGTTCTAAAACCTAATATGAATAAAGAATACGGTGAAAATGGTAGGAGCTATTTCAAGTCGCATTTTACAAAAGAAATGTATATTAAAAAGCTTGAAAAAATATTAATTGAGATGGTGGAGGGCTAAGATATTGTTCAAAGGGAAGACCTTACTAAACACAGGTGGTACAGCAAGTTTCGGTGGCGCTGTACTTGACCGCTTTTAAATACCGAAATTAGTGAAATTAGAATATTCTCAAGAGTCGAGAGAAAACAGGATGATATACGTCGTATTTACCAGAATAACAAGATTTTAATATTACGTTGGAGATGTTCGCGATTTGGACAGTTTAAAGAATGCAATGCATGGGGTTGATTACTTGTTTCATGCAGCAGCATTGAAGCAAGTGCCAAGCTGTGAATCTTTTCCTCTTGAGGCAGTAAAGACTAACGTACTTGGTACAGAGAATGTCCTGACTGCATCGATAGCGTATGGTGTGAAGAAATGCATCTGCTTATCAACAGATAAGTCAACTTATCTTATTAATGCTATGGGTATCTCTAAAGCAATGATGGGAAGATTGTCATAGCTAAATCAAGAAATAAATGGAGAAACCGATATGCATACAATAATGTGGGCTAACGAAATTTTTGATGATGAAAAACCTGATACATACTTTGAGGAGGTATAGCGACATGAGAAAAATCAAACTAATGACAATAGTGGGAACACGTCCTGAAATTATTAAACTGTCTGAAATTATCAAAAAATGCGATAAATACTTTGACCACATTCTTGTCCATACAGGACAGAACTACGACTACACACTTAACGAGGTTTTCTTTGAAGAATTAGGACTTAGAGCGCCCGATTTTTATTTAGGAGTTGTAGGAGAAAACCTTGGACAGACCATGGGAAATGTAATTGCAAAATCGTATAAGTTAATGTTTGAACAACAGCCGGATGCTGTCTTGGTACTGGGCGATACAAATTCCTGTCTTTCTGTGATTCCAGCTAAGCGTTTGAAGGTACCTATTTTCCATCTTGAAGCCGGCAATCGATGCTTTGACGAAAACCCGCCTGAGGAGATCAATCGTCGAATTATTGATCATACCAGTGACGTCAACCTTTGCTATACGGAGCACGCCCGTCGATATCTGTTTGCAGAAGGCATCAAAAAGGAACAGACCTTTGTGGTAGGCTCTACAATTGCTGAGGTTTTGAGAGCGAATATGGATAAGATAATGAGCAGCAAGGTGTTGGAGGCGTTGGGTTTAGAGAAGAATAAGTACATTCTGCTTTCCGCTCATCGAGAAGAGAATATTGATATAGAGAAGAACTTCTTCGAACTCATGAATGCTGTTAATGCGATGGCAGAGAATTATAATATGCCGGTGATATACAGTACGCATCCTCGCAGTGCAAAGTTCATCGAGAAGCGCGGGTTTAAGTTCCACTCCAATGTACGCAACTTGAAGTCCTTTGGCTTTGCTGATTACAACTATCTTCAGTTGAATGCTTACTGTGTTGTTTCCGATAGTGGTACTGTTCCGGAGGAAGGCTCTTTTTTTAAATTCCCAGCAGTTTCGGTTAGAACTAGCACGGAACGGCCTGAGTCTATGGAGAAGGGTAACTTCATTATTGGTAGCATCACCACTGAGCAAGTATTACAGGCTATTGACCTTGCAGTAAGCATGCATAGAAACGGCGACTTGGGTATTACGACTCCAGATTATGCCGATGAAAATGTAAGCGTTAAAGTGGTTAAAATCATTCAGAGTTATGTTGGTATCGTAAATCGGATGGTGTGGAGAAAGTAGTGAATATAATAGTTTTTGATGTTCCGGCTGAGACTGGTGGAGCCCTAGCTATTCTGAAGCAATATTATGAAGAAGCAATGAATGATTTGAATAATGATTGGTGTTTTGTTATTAGCACACCAGAATTGGTGGAATTGGAAAACGTAAGAGTGTTGAATTTTCCATGGGTAAAGAAGAGCTGGTTTCATAGGCTGTATTTTGATAGATTTGTGGCCCATAAAATTGTTGAGCAGTACAAAGCAGATGAAGTCGTGTCCTTGCAAAATGTGATCGTGGAAAGGGTAAGGTGCAAGCAGACTCTATACTTACATCAGTCCTTACCGTTTGCTGAAAAGAGATATCGGATATTAGAAAACTTTAAGTTCTGGGTTTACCAGAACCTAATAAGTAGGATGATATTTAAGTCAATAAGAAAAGCAGACACTGTTATAGTTCAGACTGAATGGATGAAAGATGCCTGTGTGCAGAAAGTAGGGGTTTCTCTAGACAAATTTGAGGTAATACAACCAAATGTGAATATAGAAGTAAAGAAGAGTTATAAACAGGAAAATGAAAATAATATACTTTTTTTCTACCCGTCTAATGCATTTGTTTATAAAAACCACAAGGTTATTGTTGAAGCTGCTCGGCTATTAAAACAGCAGGGGATAGATAACTATAATATAGTGTTTACCCTTAAAGGCGATGAAAATGGCAATATAAAGAAAATATATGATGTGGTGAAAGCGAATAATCTACCGATTAGGTTCATTGGTCAGATAAGTTTAGAAGAAGTTTATGAGTATTACTGCAAATCTATACTTATATTTCCTTCATATATAGAGACCTTTGGATTACCGTTACTTGAGGCGAAGATACATGGAGCACCAATATTAGCATCAGATTGTGCGTTTGCTCATGAGATATTGAAGAACTATGATAAAGTTCAGTTTTTCAATGCAGTTAATAGTGAAGAGCTTAGTGAAGAGATGAGTAAAACAATAAAGGGAGGACTAGAGTAAGTATATGTACTGTAAGGATGGATATAGTTGAAAAAAATTGTTTTTATTTTAGAAGATTATCATCCTAATTATTCAGCGGTTGGAGTATGTATCAAGAATGTAGTTGAAGAACTAGTTCGATTTCGCGATTATACAATAACAATTATAACCTTAAAAAGCGATAACACCCAACGGAATACGCATCTGAATGAAGCGTTAATACGATATGTCAACACAAATGATAACTATTTGAGAAATAGAATATCTGAAAAACTTAAAACAGCACGTGGGTTGAGAAAGTATATTCTGCAAACGGAAAAAATATCGGTTAGAGGATATGGGTATATATGTGCATTCTTAGGTAAAAGTAATATAAAAAAACAAGATGTTAGAGCTTTTTTGCGTGAGTTAAATAAGATAGATGATAAAATTGATGTTATTATCCCTACATGTCTTCCGTTTGAAAGTGTTTTAGCTGCACTTGAATTTAAGAAAAAGAGTTCTTATGAAGTAAAAGTAATTCCGTTCTTATTTGATAAATTTAGTGAGAATAGGACATTACACAGGACAGAAAATAATCGAATGAAAAAATTCAAAATGCATCTTTCACTAGAAAAACAGATGTTAGAGGAGTGCGATAAGGTACTTTTTGTTGATTCATGGGCTGAGCATCTTCAAGCAAATTTTTTTTCATGTGTCGATAAGTTTTGCCAAGTTGAACATCCCTTGTTAAAAAGAATTGTTTCTACTGAAACAGTACTGTATGATAATGGCAGAATTAATGTTGTATATACAGGGGCTTTATATAAAAAGATACGGTCTCCATTACATGCTTTAAAACTGTTTTCGAGGCTAATTGAAGTAGATAAACGAATACTTTTACATTTTTATATTAATGGTGACTGTAATTCGATAGTTAATAGTTATTGCGAAAAGTATCCGGAAAATATTATTAATCATGGAAGTGTACCTACAAGTTTTGCGAAGGCAGCAATTATGAATGCCGATCTACTTCTATCGATAGGAAATACAGATATAACTCAGTTGCCCAGTAAGATATTTGAGTATATTTCTACTGGAAAGCCAGTAGCGCATTTTTACTTCAATCAAGACGATCAAATTATATCCATACTTAGTGATTACGATAATTCTTGTTGCATAAAAATTGATGAGAGTCTACTGCTGCAAGGTGAATTAAATTTACAAGAACTGCTCAGAAATGTTAACAAGAATATTGATTTTGCAGAGGTTCAAAATATTTTTTATAAAGCAACACCAAGATTTACTGCAAACAAAATCGTGGATTTGATCTAATATTTTATGAGGAGAAAAATGAAAGTACTTCAAGTAAATATACTATATAATCAAGGAAGCACAGGAAAAATCGGGAACTCGACATCCCTCGTTTAATGATGGTGGATCGAATCCGTCTTTATGGGACTGACACTGCGTAATCTCCTAACAAGAGGCACGCAGTTAGGATTCGTCCATGGCGATACAACCAGCAAATTGATGTACGGGGATTATGAAGACAATGGCACTCCGGACAAATTGAATAATTTTGGATACACCGGAATGGATAACGATAATTAAGGGAAAAATGAGTCATTCATAATTCCTCTTTTCTTGTGCAAGAGTGCTCAAAATGGGTTAAATGTATAGACAAAAAGAATTTCAATTAAGAGGACATGCGATAATGGATTATTTACCAACCGTTTCAAGTATTAAGGTTAATAAAATATCATCTATTAGAACAAGGTTGAGTATTTTAGTTCTTATACAGATGGGACTTGCGCTGATTGTTATTGCTTGGATGAATAATGGTATTTTTACCTACGCCATGCCCTATGTACCTAACTATATTCGATGGGGCTTATTTGTGGTATGGTTTGGTTTGGCTTTATCTAGCAACAAAAAATTTGCCGCAACATTTGTCGTTCAGTGCGGGCCCCTATTATTCTTTTTAGTTTATATCTTATTATTATTTTTCTTTACGAAAGATCTGGATATTTTATTAGAATATATCAAAAGTATTTCATATCTGATTATGGTTAGCTCCATTTTTCTATATTATGCTGGTGGGCAATACCGAAGATATCAGAAGGTCTTGGTTATATTCATATTTTTCGATTGTATTTTTCTAGCAATAAATACGTATATACAATTACAAATGAATCCACTGCTAGCAAGATTTTTAGCCACTGGGATTGAAGCTAGGGAAAGACTGTTGGGGACGACGCTATATTATGGAGTAGGCAGTTATGGAT
>NZ_JCAIJG010000011.1:0-1858 GCF_059735615.1 Desulfosporosinus sp. Tol-M2 | reverse complement strand
CTCGGAAGTCTCGAAATTATTGAGGTCCTCGACTTTTAAGGATGATGTTGTTGCCGACGCGCCGATTTCATAATATATTTTATCGCCAAAACGAGGATGTAATCGAAGCGACACCTTGTTTGTTTCCTCATTTTCATTTTTAACCGTAAAGGATACGCCGGTAGGTTCTTTTGCAAAGGGTCCCTTTTCCACATAATAGCCATGTTCCCGCCACAAATCCTTCTGTTTACAATCTGCAAGCAGGTTATCCAGGGTGCGCGGATGGACCCATGTCCAGTTTGTTTCCGTTGCCGCCCGGTCTTTAATTTCCGACCAGCGCATTTCTTTTCGGGTAAAAAGCCGCTGTTCGCATTTACGGCGCAGGGTATCGTCAAGCGGCTTGTTGGAGAATTTTTGCTTTTCCTTAAGTAAATTTTTCACCTGTTCCTCGCCATTGTAGTTATTGTCCGTAAACTGCATATTAAAATCACTGCTCCGGATACTGTCGCCCATTGGATAATAAAGGGTTGAGAAGGTTTGCTGGGCTGCACTGAGTACCGCAGTGATCTTTTTAATCCGTGTGTCTTGCGCCAAGAGGTATTGTTGATTATCCTCCGGCACTTTTTCATCATGCATATTGGCGATAATTTTTTCGATGGCTTTTAATTGTTTAGCAGCCTCATACAAGCGAGCCATCGTATCCCGACTACCGGATAAGAACATCACCCGGTTTTTATAAAGCGCATCATTGTAGAACCGCTCCAGGCTCGGATGAAGCCCTGCTCCTGTGTAAGGTTCAAACAAGATGAGTGAAATTTTATCCGCAGATAGCATGATTTCATCAATTGCGGGGAATATCAACAGGTTTTGATAGCAATCCCCCACAAGAGGTTTAAACTTCTCAGCCAGAAACGTTTTAAGCGTTGTTGTTCTGACCGTTTCATTGTCATATTGTTCAACCAATGAATGCAGTTCGGCTATCATATTCTTGACATTTTTGAAAAGCAATTTCCCGTCCTTATCATGTTCCAGGTACCATGCTCTGGCTTGAAACTCATCAAGCGCTCTTTTCAGGCCGGCAATATCCCTGCCCGGCTCGCACAGATCACCGATAATTTCCTGCAAAGTAAGCCCTAATAATGCATTGGGAACATTCGCCAACGAAGAAACCAAGATCAGTTTACTAACATCTCCGACAAGTTCTTGTTGGTACTGAGCATCGATTTCCTCGGCGATCGCTTTGCCATTCGCCGCGATATCGTGGGCGATAGCGTTGGATAATTCCTGCTTAATCTGGGTCACTGTTGTCAGCATCGCTCGGTCGTTCAAGTCAAAGTCAAAAACATTTACCAGGTATTTGCTCTTGGCTTTGCAGTGATCCCCAGTATAAATGCCCGCCATGATCTGTCGCATCAGCCTTATAAGCCCTCTTGTTTGTTGGAAACCGGAGTTTTCTTTAAAACGTGCATATAAGTCACGAATTGACGGATGGAAGGGGTACGAATCTTTCACGCCCGTATAGATATGATCAGGCGAGATGTTGGTTAATCCCATCTGTTTGGCTTTCGCCACCTCGTCCTTATAAGCAATTGCAACAAGGTTGATTTCCTCGGCTTTTGGCAGGGAGGAAAATAGCCTTTTTTTCAAGATATGGTACACTTCATCAGAGCCGCTGCCAACTGGTTCAATATTTAAAGCACTGCGATTGACTTCATTCTCAAGGTTTTTGAAGGCGCCTCGAATAAGCTCGCTCCCGCTTTCATATGCCGCTTTCAAATCTGAAATAACCAGGCACACATTGGCAAGCTGGGCCTTACCAAGTGCGGAAAACAGGTTGGCAAGCGCAGTTGAGGTAACAGCGCATAAATCCGAATTGCCT
>NZ_JCAIJG010000060.1:0-3593 GCF_059735615.1 Desulfosporosinus sp. Tol-M2 | reverse complement strand
TTTTTATCCCGCTTGGAGGTAACACCTACAACTTTATTGCTTTTGACATTAAGTTCCAGGGTGCAGCCAGTTCCGCAGTAGGTACAGGTCGTCAACACCTTTTTTTCTACACCACTTGGTCTGCCGCCAAAAGCTGCACTGACCTTACTGGTTAATGCCCCTACCGGGCACACCATTACACACTGCCCGCAAAATACACATGGTGAATCCTCCAATTTACCATCAAACGCTGTACAGATTTGAGCGTGATTACCTCTGTTTTTTACACCGATAGCAAGTGCTCCGGTAATCTCCTCACAGGCTCTTACACAACGTTTACACATAATACATTTATCATAGTCCCGCTCAATAAATGGATTCGCGTCTTCAATAGGATAGTGAGGTCTTCCCCCATCAATATATTTGGATTCACTGACACCATACTGATAACAGTAATCCTGTAAACGGCAGTCACCATTTTTTTCACAAACATGACACTCCATTTTATGACGGGCCACCAGCAATTCCAAAATTGTTTTTCTAGCCTCAATAATAGCCGGGCTTTCGGTTTCTATTTCCATCCCATTATCTGCAGGTGTAACACAGGCAGCTAAAAACAGTGGTCTGCCTTTACACTCCACAACACACATCCGGCAGGAACCTTCCAATTTTAAATCCTCATCATAACAAAAAGTAGGTATTTCTATGCCATTCATACGGCAAACCTGCAGTATAGTAGTTCCTTTGGAAACCTGAATTTGCCGACCATTTATTGTTAATATTACCATTTTGTATCACCTTTTCTTCAATAATTATAAAGAAGGAGTTCCCCTTACATTCATCCAATAGGGGCTGTGTTAAAACATATTTGTGTTAATTTCACATCTCCACTTTTTCCTCAATAATACAATACCAAAACATAGTCGTCCCCACTCCACTTTGATAGTGAAAGGAGGATGCTTTTTAGCTGTTGTAACCACTTAGAATTTTAGGGACTGTGTTTTCTCACAGCCCCTTTAATTTAGTTTAACGAGTTAACTTTATCGCTAACTATAAGTTAAGCTTAGTTTAAATTTTGCTCTTTTTTCACTCTTTCATACCATTTCCCATAGTGATGTTTCGCAAAACTGGTTTTTACATAACCGGTGATTATGCCCTTAAGAGCAGGGTTGGACTTCGGGTGTATTATCGCTAAATACAAATGTCCCGTGATCGCCGTTGCCATCATAAATGCCGCCAGGTCATGCACCGGATAAGCCCAACGCACTAAACCAGCGGGGAAAGACGAAGCAAACCACATAATGAGCCCACTTACCGTGATGAAAAACGAACCAAAAATTGTGAACATAGAGTTAATTTTTTCTCCCCCGTTAAACTTATCTTGAGGTGGAAACTTCCCATCGGTATTAAACCCGAAAAACTCCTTCGGGAAGGTCATTACATGTTTCACTTCTGCTTCTCCCCACGTAAAGACCGCTTTTAACCAATACCTGTGACCGCTTGTATCTCCAATAAAGAACAGCAAACCCACCACAACAATAAATATGACCGCTGCAACACGGTGAATATCCCGACATGCTTCAACCCCACCGAAAATGGCCGCCACCGGTGCAAAAAAGGTGCTCAGTATACTTAGTCCGGTAAAGAGCAAGGTAAAGAAAGCAATGGCATGAACCCAGTGACTTAGACGTTCTCCTCCACTAAAGCGCAAAGTCTTATCTCCGCCAAGCGTCTTGCGGGTTGTTTTGGTTTGTGGATTGATTGCCATTAGTGTTTCCCCCCTTTCTTGCTATCATTCTCTTCATGGCCTCTGTTGCGATAATTCCCCTGTAAGAGGTTGGAGATCCCCCCTATAACCACAGCGCAAGCCGTTGCAGGCCAAACATATTTGAAAAGCGGCTGAATTCCATCCTTCCATAAGGTCAGAGAGAGCGGAATCGTGGGATTAACCGGGAGGCCGTAGGCTTCCGGGCTATCCATCAGCAAGTAGACAAACGTTGTGCCGCCCATTTCCTTTTCTCCATAGAGCTGCGCCTTGGGATTAGTCTTCTGAACCTCGGCGAGACGCTTCTTCGCTTCGGCCATCTTGGCGTCACGTTCTCCAAAACTTAACGCACCTGGGCCACATGTGTGAACACACGCTGGAACAAGGTCATTTTCGACCCGATCAATACACCCTACACACCGAAAGGCTTTTTTCTTAACCTCATCAACCTTCGGAACCCCGAACGGGCAGTTTGTTGCACAATAACCGCAGCCAATACATTTATCCTGATCGACAAGAACATACCCCGAGTCCGTCTGATAAATTGCTTTCTGAGGACAAGCCTTCATGCACGCAGGATCAGCACAGTGGAAACATTGCGCCTTGCGCGTCAACCAAATATTTTTCTGGTTTTCATATTTTTCCGTAAAGGTTATATAAGTGAAAGTATTCGGGGTAAAGTCCTTATGCGTCTGAAAACTCGTGACCAGCCGGGTTTTCTCCGCCGGAAGCTCATTCCACGCCTTGCAGGCCACCGGGCACGCTTTACAGCCCGTACATTTTGAAGTGTCCACAAAAACCATTTTCCTTGTCATTAATTTGCCCTCCTTATATTGCATAGGCAAACTTTATATTCCATAATACTGGCACCGGGATCCAAGGCGGCAATGGTGATATCATTGGCGCTCGCCCCCGGACTTAAGCTCGCAAATCCCCAGTGATAGGGCATGCCAACGGTTTCCGTGTCCTTGCCATTGACCTTGTAGGACAGGATGCGATCCGTGACTAAGGCGCGTACTTTAATTTTACCGCGCGCGGAAGAAACTTCGACCATATCTCCCTCTTTAACGCCAATCTTCTGGCCTAAATTCTTACTGATCTCCGCAAAGGGTTCCGGACTATTTTCATTGAGCCACGGGATATTCCGCGTAACTCCTCCCGAACAGAAATGGTCAACTACTCTAAAGGTAGTCAGAACATAGGGGAACTCTTCCGCCTTACCAATCTTAGTCGACACAACCAGCGCCGTTGGATTGCTGGAAACCGCGGGATGCAATAGGTTAGCTGTCGGACTTTCTACTGCTTCGTAGAATTCCGGCAGCGGCCCATCCACGCAATTCGTGGAAGCACGAATCCCGATCGCCGGCAGACCGTCCGCGGGTGCTTCGGCAGGCAATCCGCTCATATATGGAGCGGCAAATATGCGGCCAACACCCTCCGGGCACATCCGAAAACTTAGCTTTCCTTCCGGAGTATCCGGTCCCTTGGTCTTATCGACAACATCCCCACCGTCATTTCCTGCCCACACATTGGCAGCGGCATCCCACCAAACAAGTTTCCGTTTCTCGTCGACCGGCTGTCCCAACTCATCACAGGAAGCCCGGTTATTGAGAATACGAATATTTCCGGGCCAGGAAAAACTCCATTCTCTAAACAGTTTCAACCCTGACGGATCGGTATTCTTCCGCCGCGCCGCAAGGTTGCCATTCCCCGTCACGCCGGCATAAATCCAGTTTCCTGAAGAAGCCGTCCCGACCGGTGCTTTAAGATAATCTCCTATTGTCGGGAAAAGCTTACCGGTTGTTTCGTCATACCCACTCAGTTCCTGCAGCACTTTCAAAGCGCTGGG
>NZ_JCAIJG010000094.1:0-4795 GCF_059735615.1 Desulfosporosinus sp. Tol-M2 | reverse complement strand
CCGCAAATGGCGCTGCGTTAAATAAAGAGGGTGCGCTTTGACCAGATTTCGCGTATAAACACCGGCAGCTTGCGCTTGAACCTGCGAAAAAACGAGTGCCACATCATATTTGTCCGTATACTTAATTCCTGCCTGGACGCCGGCCGCGTAAAACCCCTGCGGAGCAGCCACCCCGCCGGCAATCGGCTTCCAGGCATCTTCCATATTACTCATTTATTCACACTCTCCTTTTCCAATCAGGGCCAAAGAGCCGTTCCTGTAATTCCTTGGCACTCGGGGCACCCCATCACCAGATTCATATTTTGAATCGCCTGGCCTGCCGCACCCTTAATCAGATTATCGATCGCAGCCACTATAATCACATTTCCCGTTCTCTGATCCACAGTCAACTGTAAAAAAGCATTGTTGCTTCCGCTGGCAAATTTCGTCTGCGGCCAAGTCCCGGCAGGCAAAACATGCACGAATTCCTCTTGCCCATACTGTTCCCGCCAGCACTCGCGTAGGTCCTCCTCCCGGACCCCTGCCTGAAGCGCAGCATATATGGTGACCAGCATCCCCCGCGTCATGGGAACTAAATGCGGTGTAAAATTCACGGTTAGCGGCAACCCCGCAGCCCGGGACAGTTCTTGTTCTATTTCCGGGGTATGACGATGATTTCCCACCCCGTAAGCCTTAAAGTTTTCATTAACTTCAGCATAGTGCATGCCTAGCGAGACCCCGCGGCCAGCCCCGGATACACCCGACTTGGCATCAATAATTAAATAGTTGGTTTGGAGCAATTTATGGCGCAGGAAGGGGACCAGGGCAAGCAAGGTTGCCGTTGGATAGCAACCTGGATTAGCGATTAAGGATTGTCCCCGTATTTGCGTACGATTTAGTTCCGGCAAACCATACGCGGCGCTGGCAAGCAGGTCTTTTGCCGGATGCTTAATTTTGTACCATTCCTCATAAACGTCAGCAGAATTCAACCGAAAGTCGGCCCCCAGATCAATGACTTTCATATTTCGCGCTAAAAAAGAACCGGCTCTTGCCGCCGTCAACCCATGAGGAAGTGCACAAAAAAGCACATCAAGATCCGGGACGTTTTCATCATGCAAGCTCCCCACCTTTTGACCGCTCCAATGTGGATATACCGACTCATAATCCTCCCCGGCTACACTGGATGAAGCGAGGTACAAATCCCGCACTTCTTTATGGCGTTTCAATAAACGTAACAATTCCTGTCCCGCATATCCCGTGGCCCCAAGAACACCAACCTTCATATTTAACCCTCCACTCTCCCCTGGATAAGTTCAGCTAAACTCCAGATGAAGTGAAACTCCATCCGGAAGAAGAATATTAATCATAATTATACATAAATATGTATAAAAATTCAAGATATTAATCGTCATCGTCTTCATCGAAAAAATCTTCTTCATCCAGTGTTATGTAATCAGAAACTCCTTTAAAAATATTAAAATATTCAATATCTAAATCTAATGGCGCTAATAGTTCCATCTTGATAAGACCTACTAATAATTCCAGCGTATCCTGCTCAACATCCGGGATAATCACTAAAGTGGCTTGAATTATATCCATAATGTGCAAATCCAGTGTCCCTATTAATTCAAAATCCTCACCCATAACGATTAGATATCGTTCGCTGTTAGGTGTTCTTACATCTCTAATAAAGCGTGGCATAAATACAGCCGAAGTTTTTCCATTTCCTTTATAAACTCTAAAATCTCGGACATTGTCCTTCATTGCACAGACCCCTTTCTATTGCGTTTTTTCAAGTATGTCAAAATTTAAGCCAAATCTCAGCACTGGCGTCACTCGGCATTCTCCAATCCCCTCTCGGCGAAAGCGAAATCGAGCCTACCTTGACTCCATCGGGCATAGCCGAGCGTTTAAATTGTTGACTAAAAAACCGCTTACAAAAGACCCTGAGCCAGTGGACAATCTCTTCCTTTTCATAGTTTTGAAACGCATTTTCCGCTAACAGAACAATTTTTGAAGGAGTATAGCCGAAGCGGAGCATATTATAGAGAAAGAAATCATGTAAAGTATACGGACCGACAATGTCTTCCGTCTTTTGTTCAATGTTCCCCAATTCATCAGGCGGGAGCAATTCCGGGCTGACTGGGGTCTCTAAAATATCCAACAAAGCATTTTTTGTATCTGGTTTATCGGAGCCCTCCGCATACCAAGTGACCAAATAACGCACAAGTGTCTTTGGGACACCGGAATTAACGCCATACATGCTCATCTGGTCTCCGTTATAGGTACACCAGCCAAGAGCTAATTCCGATAAATCACCCGTTCCCACGACAAGTCCGCCGACTTGATTGGCGATATCCATCAGGATTTGAGTCCGTTCCCTTGCCTGAGCATTTTCATAGGTAATGTCATGCCCTGATAAGTTATGCCCGATCGCTGTCAGGTGCTGTATACAAGCTTCTTTAATGGATATTTCCTGCGTCGTAACCCCTAATCCTTTCATTAAATCATAGGAGTTGCGATACGTCCGGCCTGAAGTTCCAAACCCCGGCATGGTCACCCCAATGATGTTTTCTTGAGGGAGTTTAAGCTTTTCAAAAGCGGCACAGGTAACTAACAACGCCAACGTCGAATCTAATCCCCCTGAAATACCCAGGACTGCTTTCTGAATACCCGTCTTGGCCAAACGTTGGGCTAGTCCTGCCGCTTGAATCCGGAAGATTTCCCGGCACCGTTCATCCCGGTCTTCTTTATTTGATGGAACGAACGGTTGAGGGTTGGTATGGCGTTCTAAGCCAGGAACTGCTTGGGAAGTAAGACTGAAGGAAACAGTCTCATAGTTTTTAGGATCAACATTACCGATGAAACTGTTGAATTTTCTCCGGTCGTTCGACAACAGCTCAATATCCAGGTCCCGAATCAGCAATGTTTCTTCTTCATTCATTCTATCTTCGGCTAATAACGTACCATTTTCCGCAATCATAGCATGCCCGCCATAAACGACATCGGTTGTCGATTCGCTATTTCCAGCCGAAGTATACAAATAAGCAGCCATACATCGAGCGGATTGTTGCGTGACCAGATTTCTCCGATACTCCGCCTTCCCAACAATTTCGTTACTTGCCGATAAGTTGAGAATCAAGTTTGCACCATGTTGAGCATGATATGAACTCGGGGGAATCGGCATCCACAAATCTTCACAGAGTTCTACTCCTACCACCAGCTCGGAGTTTTCATCCTTAAGCAGAAGATTCTCATTGAAAGGAACCTCGCGCCCACATATTTTTACCTTGTTAGAAATTCGGTTAAACGCCGAAGCAAACCAACGTTTCTCATAAAATTCACTGTAGTTGGGGATGAATGTCTTGGGGATGGCGCCCAGGATATGTCCCTCATGCATCATGACAGCACAATTAAACAATTGATTATCGGCCATAATTGGTATACCGGCAGCAATAAGCATCTTCGTTTCTTTTGTCGCTTGAAGTAAATTAAGGAGTTCTTTCTCCGCAGATTCAAGTAGTAATCTTTGATTAAAAAGATCTCCGGCACTATAACCGGTAACACACAGTTCGGGGAATAACAACACCTGAACTTTACGGGCTGAGGCTTTCATGATCAATTTTCTCATTTCTTCTATATTAAACGTTGGATTTGCTACTTCAAGATAAGGAACGGCTACCCCCGCTCTTATAAATCCATATTGGTTTAAAGAAATCATCCTAATCACTTCCTTTTATGTTCTCTTCTGTAACTTTAACTTTTTCATACATCACCGCTCAATCATACGTCTCACTATAAGTTTTCCCAATACAACTCAATCGCAGCCTCAAGACCCTGCTCAAAGCTCCAACTTTGCTTAATGCTATTAATAATATACCACAAATTAGTGGATTTAGTGGTGTTTACTTCCTTATATATGTCTCAACAGGGCTTTCAATTGACATAGGTTTTAAGCCCAAGAAATAATGTTAAAACGGACAATAACATGTTATACTAATCAAAAACAGATTTGCAGAAAATCAGAAAGAGGCGATATTTTATGTCTCTCATACGGCTGAAAAAATCTTTTGGTATTGTACAAATAAAAAAACGTCACGTAATTACGCTAGGGCAAGAAGTGCGTAAAGAACTTAACCTTGACGAAGGAGATATCCTTGACGTTTCGATTGAAGAAGGAAAAATCATACTAGAACCCAAGAAACTTATACCGGCCGATCAGCAATGGTTTTGGACACAGGAATGGCAGACAGGTGAACAAGAAGCCCAAGCTGAAATTGACGCTGGACGAATCAAGAGCTTTGATTCCATGGAAGATTTCCTTGAAGATTTAAGGAAAAACGACGATGAAGATTAAAAGTACATCACGTTTTAATCACGCCTATAACAAACTACCTAGAGAAATCAAGAACTTATTTGCTGATAAAATGTATCAGTTTAATGAAGACTGGCATCATCCCTCTTTCAGGGTTAAGCGGGTTCAAGGAACAGATAGTATTTGGGAAGGTAGCCTCAATATGTCCATACGATTCACGTTTGAATGGGTTAAAGACGAACAAGGCCAGGAAATCTGTTTAATGAGAAACATAGGAGATCATGACCATTGCTTACGCCCACCCTATTAATATGAGCGGGATGGTAATAATAAAATTGTTTCTTAAGATAAAATTACTGATTATACCCATCCGGATTATTCTTATGCCATCTCCATGCATCACCCATTATCTTTTCAAGAGAATCGTACCGCAGTTTCCATCCCAACACTGACTTAGCTTTTTCTGATGAGGCGATTAATATTGCCGGATCTCCTGCTCTT
>NZ_JCAIJG010000098.1:7381-8134 GCF_059735615.1 Desulfosporosinus sp. Tol-M2 | reverse complement strand
TGTTCTTTGAAAACTGCATAGAGAAGAAAATCTAGTAAAAGTCGAAAGAATTCACAACAAAACGGAAGTTTTGAAAAGAACCCAAAAGTAGCGAGAATTAGGTCAAGCTACTAAGGGCGTACGGTGGATGCCTAGGCGCTAAGAGTCGAAGAAGGGCGCGGTTAACAGCGAAATGCCACGGGGAGTCGTAAGCAGGTTATGATCCGTGGATACCCGAATGGGGCAACCCAACCGGAGTCATGTCCGGTTATCTTTAACTGAATAAATAGGTTAAAGAAGGCAACCCGGGGAACTGAAACATCTAAGTACCCGGAGGAAGAGAAAGAATAATCGATTCCCTGAGTAGCGGCGAGCGAAACGGGAAGAGCCCAAACCCATCCAGAGGCCAGAGGTCAGAAGCCTGAAGCCAGAATGAATGACGGTTTGTAAGGAATTTAAGCGATGTATAAAGACTTAAGTACCTGAAAAACTAACATGCATCTGACATCTGGCATCCGATTTCCGGCCTCTGGGTGGGGGTTGTAGGACCCTCTATTAAGTTAAGATCTCTAGCTGAACAGAACTGGAAAGTTCGGGCGGAGAAGGTAACACCCCTGTAAACGAAAGGGAGCTTAACTGTGAGGGGATCCTGAGTACCGCGGGACACGAGAAACCCCGTGGGAAGCAGGGAGGACCACCTCCCAAGGCTAAATACTACTTAGCGACCGATAGCGAACAAGTACCGTGAGGGAAAGGTGAAAAGCACCTCGGAAG
>NZ_JCAIJG010000098.1:0-7332 GCF_059735615.1 Desulfosporosinus sp. Tol-M2 | reverse complement strand
GCGTGATGGCGTGCCTTTTGTAGAATGAACCGGCGAGTTATGGTATGTAGCGAGGTTAAGGCGGGAAGCCGGAGCCGAAGCGAAAGCGAGTCTGAAAAGGGCGGATAGTTACATGCTGTAGACCCGAAACCGTGTGATCTACCCATGGCCAGGGTGAAGGTGGGGTAAAACCCACTGGAGGCCCGAACTCACTGTCGTTGAAAAGGCAGGGGATGAGCTGTGGGTAGGGGTGAAATGCCAATCGAACACGGAGATAGCTGGTTCTCCCCGAAATAGCTTTAGGGCTAGCCTCAATAGATGACTAATGGCGGTAGAGCACTGAATAGGCTAGGGGCCTTACCAGGTTACCGAACCTTATCAAACTCCGAATGCCATTAGATTAAGATTGGGAGTCAGACTGTGGGGGATAAGCTTCATAGTCGAAAGGGAAACAGCCCAGACCATCAGCTAAGGTCCCAAAGATACACTAAGTGGGAAAGGATGTGGAATTGCCCAGACAACCAGGATGTTGGCTCAGAAGCAGCCACCATTTAAAGAGTGCGTAATAGCTCACTGGTCGAGTGGTTCTGCGCCGAAAATGTAACGGGGCTCAAGTGTAACACCGAAGCTATGGATCCAGAGGTCAGATGACAGAGGCCAGAAGTCATTCCAGAAGCCAGAAATCAGAAGCCAGAGATCAGAACAATAATCTGACATCCGGCATCTGACCACTGATATCTGGATTAATGGCCCAAGGTTCAAAAGACGAAGTAAAGGTCTTACTGGAAATGAGTAAAGACCTAGGTTATATCCAAGAAGAAGAGTATATAAAGTTGTATGAAAGTTATGATGAACTTGGAAAACAGCTGTATGCGCTTCATGTAAAATGGAAATAATCTGGCTTCCGGCTTCTGACATCTGACCTCTGAGATGGTAGGGGAGCGTTCTATGATCAGAGAAGTTCAACCGGAAGGTTGAGTGGAGAGAATAGAAGTGAGAATGCCGGTATGAGTATGCGAAAAGACAAGTGAGAATCTTGTCCGCCGAAAATCTAAGGATTCCTGGGGAAGGCTCGTCCGCCCAGGGTAAGTCGGGACCTAAGCCGAGGCCGAAAGGCGTAGGTGATGGATAACTGGTTGAAAGTCCAGTACCACCTGGAAATGTTTGAGCAAAGGGGCGACACAGAAGGATAGTTTAAGCCAACCGTTGGTAGAGTTGGCCCAAGCGAGAAGGATGTAGGGCAGGCAAATCCGCCCTATGGTAAGTCTGAGACGTGACGGGGAGCGAAAAATAGTAGCGAAGTAAGCGACTCCAGGCTGTCAAGAAAAACCTCTAGTGAGTGACCAGGTGCCCGTACCGAAAACCGACACAGGTAGATGGGGTGAGAATCCTAAGGCGCGCGAGAAAACCCTCGTTAAGGAACTCGGCAAAATAGCCCCGTAACTTCGGGAGAAGGGGCGCTCTTAATGAAAGAAGAGCCGCAGAGAAATGGTCCAGGCGACTGTTTAACAAAAACACAGGTCCCTGCCAATCCGCAAGGAGAAGTATAGGGGCTGACACCTGCCCGGTGCTGGAAGGTTAAGAGGAGAGGTTAGCTTGAAAGAGCGAAGCTTTGAATTGAAGCCCCAGTAAACGGCGGCCGTAACTATAACGGTCCTAAGGTAGCGAAATTCCTTGTCAGGTAAGTTCTGACCCGCACGAAAGGTGTAACGATCTGGACACTGTCTCAACGAGGGACTCGGCGAAATTGTAATACCCGTGAAGATGCGGGTTACCTGCGACAGGACAGAAAGACCCCATGGAGCTTTACTGCAGCTTGAGATTGGATTTTGGTATAAAATGTACAGGATAGGTGGGAGACAGAGAAGCCAGGGCGCCAGCTTTGGTGGAGTCAGCGGTGGGATACCACTCTTTTTGTACTGAAGTTCTAACTAGGTCCCCTGAAGCGGGGATTAGGACAGTCTCAGGTGGGCAGTTTGACTGGGGCGGTCGCCTCCTAAAGAGTAACGGAGGCGCCCAAAGGTTCCCTCAGCGCGGTTGGAAATCGCGCGCAGAGTGTAAAGGCAAAAGGGAGCTTGACTGCGAGACCAACAAGTCGAGCAGGGACGAAAGTCGGGCTTAGTGATCCGGTGGTACCGAGTGGAAGGGCCATCGCTCAACGGATAAAAGCTACCCTGGGGATAACAGGCTTATCTCCCCCAAGAGTCCATATCGACGGGGAGGTTTGGCACCTCGATGTCGGCTCATCGCATCCTGGGGCTGTAGTAGGTCCCAAGGGTTGGGCTGTTCGCCCATTAAAGCGGTACGTGAGCTGGGTTCAGAACGTCGTGAGACAGTTCGGTCCCTATCCGTCGCAGGCGGAGGAAATTTGAGAGGATCTGTCCCTAGTACGAGAGGACCGGGATGGACGAATCACTGGTGTACCAGTTGTCTCGCCAGAGGCACAGCTGGGTAGCTATATTCGGAGCGGATAAGCGCTGAAAGCATCTAAGCGCGAAACCGGCCTCAAGATGAGATTTCCCACGAGCGAAAGCTTGGTAAGACCCCTGAAAGATTAACAGGTTGATAGGCCAGGTGTGGAAGCGCCGTGAGGTGTGGAGCTGACTGGTACTAATAGGTCGAGGGCTTGACCTAATAACGGAGGTCGGAGGTCAGAAGCCAGAGGTCAGAAAGGACGGAAGGCTGAGGACGGAGGACTTCAGAATCAATACTCTGGGTGGGTGGCTCAGGTTCGAGAGACTTTGACTGGAAAATATACTCTATGCAGTTTTGAGAGAACAGCATGTAAAGGATAATTCCTTTAAGCCGGTTTTCTTAAGAAAACATTCGAGTTCGAACCACGAAATCGTGCTTCGAACATCGAGAAGATCTGGTGATCATGCCGGAGGGGTTCCACCCGTTCCCATCCCGAACACGGAAGTTAAGACCTCCAGGGCCGATAATACTTGGGGCGCAGGCCCCTGGGAAGGTAGGTCATCGCCAGGTAAACAGCAAAAGGACTATCTCTAGCGAGGTAGCCCTTTCTGTTGAGAAGGAATATAAATCTTTGTCTAACCATACACCATTCCGTACATCGCGTTATTAAATCTCGAAGGGAAAGAAGGATTGATTCGGTTTTAGCAGGGTATAATATATCATTAGAATTATTGCTGTTTTAAAAATAATTTAGTATCATTATGATCATTTATTATAAACTAGTATCTACCAAACTCTATAGCTCCCTAAATGATCCAAATGATTCTGCAGTAATTTATCTGTTTATTAATACGAAACTAGATAACTAAAAGATAGCGATTTTGTTCAATTAATATGACGCTTCTGATGCTTTATCAGTGGGGTTATGTTATAATCACTCCATTGAATGCAATGCAAGGTGTTCAATGCACATATGTGTAAATAAAAGGGTAATTATAAAGTATTTCATTTTATTAATCTGCAAAAGTGAATGCCGGGGTTTAGTAAGTATAACTAATGAGAGGATTATCCGAATTTTATTAAAAAATGTTGACATTGTTTCAGCCTTCAGCTATACTTAAAAAGTTCTCAAAAAGTGGCCCGTTGGTCAAGCGGTCTAAGACACCGCCCTTTCACGGCGGTTACACGGGTTCGAATCCCGTACGGGTCACCAAACAAAATATAAGGGTGATTAGCTTAGTTGGTAGAGCAACTTACAAGCAGGATGCAGGTAGATTCGATACGGTTATAGCTCATCAAAATTAAGCTTGGTGTTTGAGATTCGAGGTTCGAAAGATCCTTTAAACCTTGGATTAGGACTAAAGAGGAAGAGAATGGTGTTCGAACATTGAATACCGAGTACGGCCCCGTGGTGTAGTGGTTAACATGCCTGCCTGTCACGCAGGAGATCGTCGGTTCAAGTCCGATCGGGGTCGCCATATAATACAAGTTTCTAACTAAAATGGGTAGGTGGCCGAGTGGTTAAAGGCGACAGACTGTAAATCTGTTCCGAGAGGTACGATGGTTCGAATCCATCCCTGCCCACCAATTTCGAAATTCGAAGATCGAGGTTCGAAATACGATAGAAAATCGCATGAGAACGTAGTATAGGTCTTTGAATAATAAAGGTTAAGCTTAAGATGAATATGGGTGTACGAATGTCGAATATAGTGCCTCGTTTTATTGTCGCGGGGTGGAGCAGCGGTAGCTCGTCGGGCTCATAACCCGAAGGTCGTCGGTTCAAATCCGTCCCCCGCAACCAAGATATTGGGTCCTAGAGCAAATGCTTAAGGCTTAATATATATGATTGGGGTGTCGCCAAGTGGTAAGGCACCAGACTTTGACTCTGGCATTCGTAGGTTCGAATCCTTCCACCCCAGCCAAAACGGGCCATTAGCTCAGTAGGCTAGAGCACCTGACTTTTAATCAGGGTGTCCCGCGTTCGAGTCGCGGATGGCCCACCAAGCTATTCGCGGGTGTAACTCAGCGGTAGAGTGTCACCTTGCCAAGGTGAAAGTCGCGAGTTCGAATCTCGTCACCCGCTCCAAAAAAAATATGCGCTCGTAGCCCAGCTGGATAGAGCGTCTGACTACGAATCAGAAGGCCGGGGGTTCGAATCCCTCCGAGCGCACCATAAAGGACTCGCCGTTGTAGCTCAGTTGGTAGAGCGTATCCTTGGTAAGGATAAGGTCACCGGTTCAATCCCGGTCAATGGCTCCAGCAAATGCGGGAGTGGCGAAATTGGCAGACGCGCACGCTTGAGGGGCGTGTGGGTAACACCGTACGGGTTCAAGTCCCGTCTTCCGCACCAATTAAAGCTGATCCGTGGAGAAGTACTCAAGTGGCTGAAGAGGGCGGTTTGCTAAACCGTTAGGGTGGGTAACTGCCGCGAGGGTTCGACTCCCTCCTTCTCCGCCAGATACATTCCTCGATAGCTCAATGGTGGAGCAACCGGCTGTTAACCGGTAGGTTGTAGGTTCGAGTCCTACTCGGGGAGCCATGGCAGGGTAGCCAAGTCGGTCTAAGGCAAGCGGTTCATACCCGCTCATGCGAGGGTTCGAGTCCCCCCCCTGCTACCAAAACATGCGGGTGTAGCTCAATGGTAGAGCGCTAGCCTTCCAAGCTAGTTACGAGAGTTCGATTCTCTTCACCCGCTCCATTAGAAAATTAGACATCGTGTTTGAGTCATGGTCTTTGGTCATCTCCCGCCATCACGGCGCTTTGCCATCCTTGGCAGCGCTACTAATCTCGAACGTCCTGATCGAGTCTTGGCTCCGGTGACACCCGGACCATCCATGGTCTTTGAAAACTAAACAACAAGGACAGCCAATGAGGAGACTCTAAGGAGTTTCAAGAAAGAATGAGCGAATCAACTTCTTCAAAGAGAAGTGGAATAACTTTTTTTGGAGAGTTTGATCCTGGCTCAGGACGAACGCTGGCGGCGTGCCTAACACATGCAAGTCGAACGGAGAATTTCAAAGAGCTTGCTCTAAGAGATTTTTAGTGGCGGACGGGTGAGTAACGCGTGGGTAACCTACCCATAAAGCCGGGACAACCCTTGGAAACGAGGGCTAATACCGGATAATCTTAAGTCTTGGCATCAAGGCATAAGGAAAGGTGGCCGATGAGAATGCTACCGATTATGGATGGACCCGCGTCTGATTAGCTGGTTGGTGGGGTAAAGGCCTACCAAGGCGACGATCAGTAGCCGGCCTGAGAGGGTGAACGGCCACACTGGGACTGAGACACGGCCCAGACTCCTACGGGAGGCAGCAGTGGGGAATCTTCCGCAATGGACGAAAGTCTGACGGAGCAACGCCGCGTGTATGATGAAGGTCTTCGGATTGTAAAGTACTGTCTTTGGGGAAGAACGAAGTACTTGAGAAAATTGAGTACAAATGACGGTACCCAAGGAGGAAGCCCCGGCTAACTACGTGCCAGCAGCCGCGGTAATACGTAGGGGGCAAGCGTTGTCCGGAATTATTGGGCGTAAAGGGCGCGTAGGCGGATAATTAAGTCCGGTGTGAAAGATCAGGGCTCAACCCTGAGAGTGCATCGGAAACTGGCTATCTTGAGGACAGGAGAGGAAAGTGGAATTCCACGTGTAGCGGTGAAATGCGTAGATATGTGGAGGAACACCAGTGGCGAAGGCGACTTTCTGGACTGTAACTGACGCTGAGGCGCGAAAGCGTGGGTAGCAAACAGGATTAGATACCCTGGTAGTCCACGCTGTAAACGATGAGTGCTAGGTGTAGAGGGTATCGACCCCTTCTGTGCCGCAGTTAACACAATAAGCACTCCGCCTGGGGAGTACGGCCGCAAGGTTGAAACTCAAAGGAATTGACGGGGGCCCGCACAAGCGGTGGAGCATGTGGTTTAATTCGACGCAACGCGAAGAACCTTACCAGGGCTTGACATCCTCTGAATCCGCAGGAAACTGCGGAGTGCCCTTCGGGGAGCAGAGAGACAGGTGGTGCATGGTTGTCGTCAGCTCGTGTCGTGAGATGTTGGGTTAAGTCCCGCAACGAGCGCAACCCCTGTATTTAGTTGCTAACGAGTAGAGTCGAGCACTCTAGATAGACTGCCGGTGATAAACCGGAGGAAGGTGGGGATGACGTCAAATCATCATGCCCCTTATGTTCTGGGCTACACACGTGCTACAATGGCCGGTACAGACGGAAGCGAAGCCGCGAGGGGGAGCAAATCCGAGAAAGCCGGTCTCAGTTCGGATTGCAGGCTGCAACTCGCCTGCATGAAGTCGGAATCGCTAGTAATCGCAGGTCAGCATACTGCGGTGAATACGTTCCCGGGCCTTGTACACACCGCCCGTCACACCACGAAAGTCTGCAACACCCGAAGCCGGTGAGGTAACCGTCCGGAGGTCAGAGGGCAGAAGCCCAATCAGAGGCCGGAGGTCAGAAACSGGAAGTCAGAGAGGAAGTTACTATTGGAAGGACTAAGCAAATCTTACGAGAAAAGCTTAGAACCAAAAGATAAGACAAACATCTGACATCTGGCATCTGATTACCGACATATCTGGAAAGGCATCTGATTTCCGACCTCTGGATGGAGCTAGCCGTCGAAGGTGGGGCCGATAATTGGGGTGAAGTCGTAACAAGGTAGCCGTATCGGAAGGTGCGGCTGGATCACCTCCTTTCTAAGGAGAACCGAATCGAGGTTCGAAGTTCGAGGCGTGAAGCACGAAGGAAACGAGAGCTAAGCAAGTCGAAGAATCTCAGGTTTTATCCTAATGGTCGATTCTTTCAGAGGACGGAAGTTCGAAGAGAGACCAAACGAGTCGAAAGACTCAAGCCGAGGGATCGGCAACTCATTGGTAATAACTGTTGTTTAGTTTTGAGAGACCAGATGATCGAAGTTCGATATTTGATATTCGAGGGA
>NZ_JCAIJG010000121.1:0-6280 GCF_059735615.1 Desulfosporosinus sp. Tol-M2 | reverse complement strand
TTGAATGACAGTGATGCCCGCAGACTGTTTCCCGAAGAAGACGGAAGAATTTCCTTAAGTGATGTCAGCATCAAAAGGGATGTACGTGATTTTGTGATCGATTGCGAAAGAGATGGGGGAAGTGAGAAAAAAAATTATATTTTTGTTCAGGAAAAAGCCAATGACAAAGGGAAGCTTTTGGGCAGGGGCAGTTTAGCAGAACTGATTGCCAAACAAGTAGGGAAAGATAAAAAGGCCAAGGAAGACATGAAAAGTGTTCTCCAGGAACATTGTTTTGATGTCAGGATTTTTGGCATTGTTTATTCTGTCAAACCAAAGTTTAACTTGACCGGTCCGGTACAGTTCGGGTGGGCTCATTCCCTTCATCCAGTGGACAGTCAATACGTGCAGGGAACGGTGGTTATGCCTAGCACGGATTCTACTGACGATGGTGAGGGAAAAACGCAAGGGACGATTTGGACAAGTTATATGATTCCCTTTGCTGTTTTTGCCATGCCGGCAGTGCTTAATGCCCGGGCGGCAGAGCATTCGGGGATGACAGTTGAAGACCAGGAATTACTGCTGAGAGGATTGTGGCAAGGGACCCAGCATCGACAGGCCAGAGGAAGAGGCCAACAGCTGCCCTTGATTTTAGTGCACATTGAATATAATGATCCTTTTTATAGGATCGGTTATCCTGAAGATTTGATTGCTATTTCTCCAGAGGCAAGCACCTGGAAAACTGCAGGAAAGCAACCTTCTTCACTGCAAGATATTTCTCTTGATTTAACAAAGCTGTTGGAGATTATTTCTGAAAAGAAAGACAAGATTGCACGCTGCAGAATTTGGTCTCATCCAAGCGTAAAAATAAACGGTGATATTAATAAATACATCCAGCCCTTATGGTAAAGGGAGGCAGTCATGAAAGGTTTAGCGTTTGATATTAAAGGAAGCATTGCTCATTTTCGTCGTCCGGATACAACGGCGACGCAGATGACGTACCCTTTTATTACTCCTACAGCGGTTAGAGGATTAGTGGGGGCAATTCTTGGGATCGAAGATTTTGTAACGCAGGATAAAATTGGCATAGAGCTATTAAATCCAGTAAGGACAGTTGCGCAGCAAATGTCTATGCTGGGCAAAGATGCAGGCACAGCGTTTAACCGGCCTACAACAATTGAACTGCTGGTTAATCCAAGCTATCGAATTTATTATTCAGGGAATGAGTATACTGAATCGCTTTTAGACCATCTGGTCAATGAAAAAGCAGTCTATCTGACTTATCTGGGTACGGCATATGCTTTGACGAAGCCTGTCTTATACCGGACATATTCGGATGTATCTTATATTACAGCAGCCGAGGAGAAGGAGATAGAGGCGAAAACAGTCATTCCTACGGCTTTAATCAAAGAGATTGTGCTTAAAACTGACCGGTATTATTGCAGGGCGGGAGGTTATATGTACGAATACAAAGGAAATCGTACGTTCGAAAAATCCATTGATTTCCTCTATGAAAAAAATGGAAAAGCAATATCATTTATCCCTCAAATGGACACTTTATTAGATCTTAAACTTGCCATGTTTGGGGAGGATTTAATATGCTTGGTGTAATCCCTTTTGAAAAATGTGTGGCACGTCCCAGCGAAAATGGTAAGGTTTATTTTCTAACAGACCATCTCCGCGGGGTGAAAGATTATGTAGAGCAAAGAATTAAGGATAGAGATGCTATATTAATCAGGCTGGCCGGGTTAGCCGGAATTTGTCATGACCTGGCAAAATCACATCCGGAATGGCAAAGTTATATTAACGGACAACGTAAGCGAGGACCTAATCATGCTCCGGAAGGAGCTTTCCTTTTTTCCTATTTGGGATATAAACTATTAAAATTAGAGAAGAAATGGCAGGATTATGCTGTCTATTGGCTCTGGCTGACCCGGGATATAGCCGATCATCATGGTCGATTAAAAGAGATACGGGATAATCACTGGATCGGAGCGGGGGCATGGGATAAAATCGATTTAAAAGGACTCACTCTTTTCATTCGTCAGAATTATCCGGAATTTACACATATCGAAATCACCAAAAAGGTCCTGGAGGAATGGGCTGAAGAGGTCTTTGACATCTTGGAAGAAGCAGAGGAAGCTATTGACCTTAGCTATAAATATCTTCCTCCTTTGGATTTAATGGAGAAACTGAGTTTCTGGAGAGAATTGACGACGGCGTTGATTGCCGGAGATCGTTTTCATGTCAGCCCAATGAATACTTTTTGGTTAAGTGAGCAGGAGCATCTTAGCAATAATCAAGCGTTAGACCAATTTTGTCAAAAAAGTGACTCGCAAGCTATGAGGAAGGTTAGAAGCGCAGCCCAAAAGCAGATTCTGCGACAATTGGCGGCGAATCCTGATCAGCGAATATATACGCTGGAAATGCCGACCGGCTATGGCAAAACCATTACAGCCTTAAAAATTGCGACCTGGCTGGGATTGAAGCAAGGTTATCAAAAGATCGTGTATGTAGCACCTTATTTGTCCATCCTGGAACAAACCAGTAAAGTAATTGAGGAAGCGATGGATGCTTTGGTACTTGAACATCACTCCTTAGCCATGCTTGAAACTAAAAAGGATAAAGATGATGGTGAAGAAGGACTCAGCCCTAATCAACTGATGATGGAGTCTTGGGCCAACTCTATTATCTGCACGAGCTTTCAGCAATGGTCAAAGGTGCTGTTCCCCGGGAAAGCGCAGGATGTCTTGCGCAGGGCCTATCTGCACGACGGTGTGGTAATTATTGATGAGCCGCAAATTTTCGCGCCGGAAGGCTGGAATGTTTTTTTATGCGGCCTAGAAGCGGTTGCGGCTCTATACAATTTGCGAATTATTTTTTTGTCGGCAACCATGCCTCCTTTTGAATATGGGCTTTCCCAAAAGCCGGGTTATCTTGTCGTTGAACCTGTCAAACAAATTGAGCGGTACCAGGTTGTTCGGCTCGGAGAAGTTGATGAAAAAAGTTTGGCTCACTTTTTGTTGGCAAGGAAAGAAAAATCCCAGGCCGCAATTTTAAATACGATCGGAGATGCTTATCTTGTTTATAAGGAGTTAAGTAAGGAGTTAAGTGGGAAACTGCCAAATTTAAAGCTCTTGCATGGCATGATGGTGCCGCTGCATAAGCGAATTGAAATTGAAAAAATCAGAGATTTTCGCCAGGAGAAGAAAAATGATCCTTTATGTGTAGTATCTACGCAAATTATCGAGGCAGGTGTGGATCTCAGTTTTGAACACATCGCTCGCGCTCTGCCTATTTTGCCCTCTATTGTGCAAGCAGCGGGACGCGTGAATCGAAATTTTGAAATGTCTGAAATGAAAATGTCTGAAGAGAAAATCGGAACTTTGTCGTTAGTTTCCTTTTTGCGGGAAGGAAAGAATAAAACGCGCGGTTATATTTATGCATCAGGTTTGCAAAAGCTGACGGATGAACTTTTAAAGGAAAAGGAAGTTTGGCTGGAATCTGAAATGCTTCAGTTGATAAAAGTTTATTATCAAAGGATGTTTGAACGGAACTCTTTTGAAACGGGGAAACAAGCGATAGCAGATGCCTTTGAAGGGAATTGGCCTGCCTTGTCAGGGTTTCAGCCCTTTGGCGAAGACTATCCCAAACTACCGGTTTTTGTTCCCTGGCAGGTTAAGCAAGAAGATGAAAGATGGTTGCCCGAAAAGTTTATTAAGTTGCAAGACCGGCTGGCTCTTTATTCACCGGAAAGCATTTATGAGCAATATGAGGATAAAAAATATTTAACAGGGTTGTCATTTGAAAGGCGAAAAGAATTTATGATTTTATTAAATCATTTTGTAGTCAATGTTCCGGCCAAGTTGGCCTTTTCGCTGGTAGATAGGGAAATATATCACCAGAATAAGATCCCAATGCTTTTAGGAATGGAAAATTATGATCATGTGGTGGGGCTGGCCAAAAGATATATGGAGGGGTTTGATAATTTTTTTTGAGGTTAGGCTTAGCTCAAGTCGGATTGCAGATGACCGGTCCCGTATAATTGTGGGTTCTAAGGCTGGGATATTATGCACCGGCAGGTGGTTTGAATATTGAAGAAGAAACGATGATATTTTGAGCACTGCTTTGCATGTTGTTTGAGGATGAGCTTTATGAGCGATATAGGAGAGGAGGGGTGCCGTGCCTAGCGAAAGTGAATTTAACTTAACCGGAACCCTTATTTGGTATTATTATTGCTGTCCCCGTGAAGTTTGGTTAATGGTGCATCAGATTAATCCGGATGAGGATGATGGTAATATGGATTTAGGGCGTTTTATTCACGCGAACACGTATAATCGAGATAAGCAAAAGGAGATATCGATCGGAAATATCAAGCTGGACATTGTACGTCAGGAAAGGGACGGGTTGGTCATCGGCGAGGTAAAGAAAAGTTCTAAATATCTAAAAAGCGCTCGCATGCAGCTGGCCTTTTACCTCAGGGAACTAAAGAGTCGCGGGCTGGATACCAAAGGAGAATTGTTGTTTCCAAAAGAGAAACGGAAAGAAGAAGTCGAGTTGACGCCAGAACTGGAACGTGAATTGGATGTGGCTGCATTGGAGATTGAGCGAATTGCGCAGCAAGATACTCCTCCTCTCCTTAACAAAATTCCTTTGTGTAGAAATTGTGCTTATAAAGAATTCTGTTGGGCGTAACAAGAATAAGAGTTATGTTAAAGATAATTCTGATAAACCATCATGCTGTTGCATGGGAGCATCAAACGTACGAATTTAGGTTCCTATAGTTTAAGGATAGGATAGAAGCGAGGGAGACTTTTGAAAAAAACATTATACATTTTTTCAAATGGGCAATTGCATCGCAAAGATAACACCATCTTCTTTGAGAGCGAAGAAGGGGATCGTAAGTTTATTCCGGTGGAGGACACCTCGGAACTGATGGTTTTTGGTGATGTTGATCTGAATAAACGTTTTTTGGAGTTTTGTACTCAGAAGGAAATTCTGATCCATTACTTCAATCATTATGGATATTACTCGGGTACTTTTTATCCCAGAGAGCACTATAACTCGGGTTATATGATCCTGCGCCAAGCGGAGCATTATCTTAAACCGGAATCCAGACTGCACATTGCTCGCCAGTTTGTGACTGGGGCCGAGCGCAACATTCGCCAGGTCCTTAAATATTATGCCAATCGTAATAAGAATGTTGGGGAGCAACTGGGAGAGATCGAAGGATTGGCAGAAAAAATCAGTACATCGGCAGACATATCTGTCCTTATGGCCATCGAAGGAAATATTCGGGACCAATATTATCGGGCGTTTGATGCGATCCATGGGCAAGATGATTTTATCTTTGATGGCCGTTCCAGGCGTCCTCCCAAAAACGAGATCAACACGTTGATTAGTTTTGGTAATACGATCATCTATTCAACAGTCCTCAGCGAGATTTATCGGACCCATCTTGATCCACGTATTGGGTATTTGCATACGACGAACTTTCGTCGCTTTTCACTCAATCTGGATGTAGCGGAAATCTTTAAGCCAATCGTTGTGGATCGTATCATCTTTTCTTTGATTGGTAAGAAAATGATTAGTAAGAAGGATTTTAAAAAAGAGGGAGGCGGGTTAATACTGAAAGAACAGGGCCGGAGAGTATTCGTTGAGGAGTTGGAAAATCGGTTAAAGACGACGATTAATCACCGAGAGATTGGATCGCCCGTTTCTTACCGGCGATTATTGCGTTTAGAGTTATATAAGCTTGAGAAGCATTTAATGGGGGAGAAGAACTATGAGCCTTTTGTTACTCAGTGGTAATTGAAAACGGCGAAGGATTAAAACGGAGGAAAGGCTATGTTTGTGATCCTAGTATACGATGTTGGAGAAAAGCGGGTTAATAAAGTGCTAAAAAGGTGCAGAAAGTATTTAAATTGGGTACAAAATTCGGTTTTAGAAGGAGATATCAGCGAGAGCAATTTGAAGAAATTAAAAATGGAACTGGAAAGAATTATTGCGTCGGATCATGATTCAGTAATCATCTACACATCTCGTACCACTAAGTATACGGAACGGGAAATCATGGGCTTGCGTAAAGGAGGAGAAGAACTTATTATATAAAGTAAGGGGAAGTGAATCACTTTCTTTATTTGATGCCGTCAATGTACAATACAGTCATAATCACGGGAGATCGACGACAGAGAAACGTGCTGGTTATGCGGTTTCCAAGTTATGAGGATGTTAAACTGATTTTATGCGTTCGGGGAAACTCTTAATTATTAGGCCCAAAATGGGCCTGTAGCCTGCCTAT
>NZ_JCAIJG010000088.1:0-1026 GCF_059735615.1 Desulfosporosinus sp. Tol-M2 | reverse complement strand
TCAAATGTCTTTTGGAAGAATCTTAACAGCCATGGTAACTCCCTTGAATGAAGGATTGGAGGTTGATTATGAAGAAGCGAAACACTTAGCTCAGTACTTATCCGTCCATGGGTCTGATGGTGTTGTGGTTTGTGGAACAACAGGAGAATCTCCGACCGTAACGGATCAAGAGAAGGTTGAGCTTTTTAGAGTAGTAAAGCAGGCATTAGGAAAAAGAACGGTGATTGCCAATATCGGGTCCTATTCTACTGCTGCAAGTATAGCCCTAGCACGCGAGGCTGCTTCAACGGGGGTTGATGGATTGATGGCAGTAGTACCCTATTATAATAAACCGTCCCAAGAGGGAATGTTTCGGCACTTTAAAGCCATTGCTGAGGGGACTTCTTTACCCCTGATGCTATACAATATACCGGGCAGGACTTCAGTTAATTTACTGCCTGAGACAGTGAAGAGGTTATCTGAAATTCCAAACATTGTCGCCTTAAAAGAATCTGCAGGTTCTCTTGATCAGGTCAGTGAGCTTAAAAGAATGTTACCTTCCAAGTTTTCTATATATAGTGGCGATGATTCTTTGACCTTGCCGATGTTAGCGTTAGGATGCAGCGGAATCGTCAGTGTTGCAGCCCATGTCATTGGGGACGAAATGAAAAAAATGGTGGATGCATGGTTTGATGGTGATACTTCCCAGGCAACAAAGTGGCATCTTGATCTTTTTCCAATCTTCAAAGGCATTTTTGTAACGTCAAACCCGGTCCCCATTAAAGCCCTGCTGAATATGATGGGGATTAAAGCTGGCGGAGTACGGCTTCCTTTAGTTAAAGCAACGCCGGTGGAAATGAAGTTTTTAAAAGATCTAATTAATGAGGTTAAAAAAGTACACGTAAGTTCTAATAATGGAACGCAAGTGATAACAGAATTGAAAGTGGCCTCTGAAAAGGTGAGTGATATCATAGTCTAAAGAGATCCACTCAGAAAAACGCTGATAGCGATAATGAACCCCTGCTAATGCAGAGGTTCATTATCGCT
>NZ_JCAIJG010000175.1:0-1036 GCF_059735615.1 Desulfosporosinus sp. Tol-M2 | reverse complement strand
TCAAATGTCTTTTGGAAGAATTTTAACAGCCATGGTTACTCCCATGAATGAAGCATTGGAGGTCGATTATGAAGAAGCCAAACGCTTAGCTCAGTTCTTGACCGTCCATGGGTCTGATGGCGTTGTGGTTTGTGGAACGACAGGCGAATCTCCGACCGTAACAGATCAAGAGAAAGTCGAGCTTTTTAGAGTAGTAAAACAGGCATTAGGAAAAAAAACGGTGATTGCCAATATCGGGTCCTATTCTACGGCTGCAAGTATAGCCCTCGCACGCAAGGCTGCGACAACGGGGGTTGATGGATTGATGGCAGTGGTACCCTATTATAATAAACCGTCCCAAGAGGGAATGTTTCAGCACTTTGAAGCTATTGCTGAAGCGACGTCCTTACCCTTGATGCTATACAATATACCAGGTAGGACTTCAGTTAATTTACTGCCTGAGACAGTGAAGAGGTTGTCTGAAATTTCAAACATTGTCGCCTTAAAAGAGTCGGCAGGTTCTCTTGATCAGGTCAGTGAGCTTAAAAGGATATTACCTTCCAAGTTTTCTATTTATAGTGGAGATGACTCTATGACCTTGCCGATGTTAGCCTTAGGATGCAGCGGAATCGTCAGTGTTGCGGCCCATGTCATTGGGGACGAAATGAAAAAAATGGTGGATGCATGGTTTAATGGTGATACTGCTCAGGCAACAAAGTGGCATCTTGATCTTTTTCCCATCTTCAAAGGAATTTTTGTAACGTCAAACCCGGTGCCCATTAAAGCCCTGCTGAATATGATGGGGATTAAAGCCGGCGGAGTACGGCTCCCTTTAGTTAAAGCAACGCCGGTGGAAATGAAGTTTTTAAAAGATCTAATCGATGAGGTTAAAAAGGTACACGTAAGTCCTATAAATAGAGCGAAAGTAATAACAGAATTAAAAGTGGCCTCTGAAAAGGCCAGTGATATTATCGCCTAAAGAGATCCAGTAAGAAAACGCTGATAGCGAAAATGAACCCCTGCCATGAGCAGTGCCATGCAGAGGTTCATTATCGCT
>NZ_JCAIJG010000116.1:0-1688 GCF_059735615.1 Desulfosporosinus sp. Tol-M2 | reverse complement strand
GATCACAAGTCGATCTCCAACATATGCAACCAGGTCTTCAGTTGTGGTCGATGTATTTTCGTCTTACAGATACATTCCTGCTCACCGTCTTCTGATATCACCGTATAATACCCTAAAAACCTCACAATTTTCTTCAACCCGATCCGTGCCAATGGCTTTCCATTATGATCAATCCCGGGTTTCTCTTCCATAGCATCAAGGTTTCTCTGAACCAGCACCCGGATGATCACCTGAATCAAAAGCGCAAACGACAACAACGTGATCAGCGCAACGATCCTCTTCGGTGTTTTCAGAAAGAGCGTATCCACCATTGCCGGACGTTTCATGACCGAGAAATTATCCTCTACCGTCTTCTGTTCCTTATACAACCGGAGAATTTCGATGGCTGAGGTATGCTCTTCCGTCACATTCGTGATCAGAACAAACGACTCATGTTTCCACTGCATCAGATCATACCGTTCCTGCCTGACAATCAGATCCCCCGTATCTATCATCCAGACGGTTGCTTTCGGTAGCGGTTTCGCATTCTTTGCAGGCCGTCCTACCGGTCGTTTTTCGAGCTCGACATCTTTGGTGACAAGAGAACATGCAACAGTCCAGATCCGATTCTTCAGGGTTTTCTCGAGTGCAGCTATTTCTTTCAACGCGTCTGCTTCACAGGAAAACTCTTTTGTCGTTGACGCTTTGACCAGCTCCAGGATCGCATTCTTCTCTTTCTCCAGTGCCTTCACTGCATCGTTCTTTGTCTTCGTACTCCTGAATACAAGAAGACGGCAGATGGTTCCACAGATCGATTCCCGGCATTCCTGCACTTCATACTCGACAAGCTTGATCGTCCTTGGCTCCCGGTATGTACCGATATGCATCCATTCATTCTTCTCATATGCCGTTCGAATGCACCGTTCTGCGAGTTTCTTCTCGAAGTTTGCCGGGCATACTGAGACAAATGAAAACCCCTTCCTGATGAGCTTCATAATATTCGGTGCGGTTGTGAGCTTGGAATCAGCAATATACGTCACCTTTGAGGTCGCAGTTTTCAGGAGATCGCTCAATGAATCGATGATTGCCCTGTTCCATTTTGAATCATTCTGGTTGCCACTTCGTACGGTAACAAGCAGCGGAATGCCGAGTTTATCGGTGACCATACCAAGCAACACCTGTTTGAGATTTGGCTTGCCATCCTTACTATGGCCATATGCCGGCACAGCCTCTTCGTCTTTGTCAGGATCGGAGTCTGCATATGATCCATAGAGAACAAATGTTGTTGTATCTCCGTGGAAGACCGCATTATAAGGGATCTTGAAGGTGTCATAGACCTTCAGGGCGATCTGGGTGAAGATGTTCTCACATCCTGCGTCATAGATCCGGTCAAGAAGACAGGCAAATGCATCACGGGTCAGCCATTCTGGCTTAACAGGATCCTCAAAGAGGAGTGACATGTCAACAAACTGATAGTTCTCATGAATTGAATAAAGAGGTATTCGTGCACCGATACAGAGAAATGGCGTAATGATGATGGCTTTTGCAAGATTGCCAGGGGACACCTGCCACTGTTTTTCATCCCATCTAACAACCGAATTGATAAATGGCACAAATCCCAGCCGATCTAAGAATGTGGCGACAATGAGTGCGATTAGAGGGGTGTGTTTGATCTCTCGCTGATGAGCCGATTCAACATCCTGAATGAA
>NZ_JCAIJG010000085.1:0-21842 GCF_059735615.1 Desulfosporosinus sp. Tol-M2 | reverse complement strand
TAAATTCTCGCAAATTGTTAAACTATTAGTTTATTCTGTTATATCATTTAAAAGGAGACCGGAGCATGGATTTCCATTTATATGCCCCCTATGAAGCGGCGGGGGATCAGCTTCAGGCCATTACTGCTCTGGCAGCTGGGGTGAATGAAGGTCGGCGGCATCAGACGTTACTGGGAGTCACGGGTTCAGGCAAGACTTTTACAATGGCTAATATTATTGCTAAGGTACAGAGGCCGACGTTGATTCTCGCCCATAACAAAACGTTAGCCGCACAGCTTTACAGCGAGTTCAAAGAGTACTTTCCTGAAAATGCAGTGGAGTATTTCGTGAGTTACTATGATTATTATCAACCGGAGGCTTATGTCCCTTCGAGTGATACCTTTATTGAAAAAGATGCTTCTATTAATGATGAGATTGAGAAAATGCGTCACTCGGCGACGGCAGCTCTTCTTGAGCGGCGTGATATTATTGTGGTAGCCAGTGTTTCCTGTATTTACGGTTTAGGTTCCCCGGAGGATTACCGGGAACTTGTCCTTTCGTTACGGCAGGGGCAAGTTGTCGATCGCAATGCTATTTTGCGCAAGCTGATTGCAATCCAATATGACCGCAATGATCTGGCATTCTCCCGAGGTACGTTTCGCGTGCGTGGGGATGTTGTTGAGATTTATCCTGCAGCATCAAGTGACCGGGTACTTCGCGTGGAGATGTTTGGAGACGAAATTGAACACATTTACGAAATTAATTACTTAACGGGTGAGATCTTGGGGGAACGTCGCCATGTCTCGATTTTCCCGAATTCGCACTATGTGACTGCTCAAGACAAGGTCATGGAGGCTGCGGAAAATATTGAAATAGAACTGGATGAACGAGTGAAGTTCTTAAAAGCCGGGCACAAACTCCTGGAAGCACAGAGGCTCGAACAGCGGACACGCTACGATTTGGAAATGCTTAGAGAAATGGGTTTCTGTAACGGAATTGAAAATTATTCCCGCCACTTGACGTTTCGGGAGCCGGGGGAGACCCCCTACACCTTACTCCATTATTTTCCGGAAGATTTTCTCCTTTTTGTTGATGAATCCCACGTTTCCCTTCCTCAGGTCAGAGGGATGTATGAAGGAGATCATTCACGCAAAACCACCTTGGTGGACTATGGCTTTCGCCTCCCTTCCGCCTTGGATAATAGACCCCTGACGTTTGCCGAGTTTGAACGGACGATTAAACAAAGCGTCTATGTCAGCGCAACACCTGGACCGTATGAATTGGCTCACTGTCCGACGCTTGTGGAGCAAATTATTCGTCCCACAGGGTTGCCGGATCCGGAGGTTATTGTTCATCAGACTAAAGGACAGATTGATGATTTGCTTGGTGAAATCAGAGTGCGAATTGCCAGGGAGGAAAGGGTCCTCGTAACGACCTTAACGAAGAAGATGGCTGAGGAGCTTACAGATTACTTCAAGAACCTGGAGATTAAGGTGAAGTACCTCCATTCGGATATTAAGACCCTTGAACGGGTAGAAATCCTGCGGGAGCTGCGCCTCGGAGACATTGATGTAGTGGTGGGGATTAACCTTCTGCGGGAAGGGCTGGATTTACCGGAAGTTTCTCTGGTGGCTATTCTCGACGCAGATAAAGAAGGATTCCTAAGGTCAGATCGTTCTCTCATTCAGACCATTGGGCGTGCGGCACGCCATGCTCAGGGCAAGGTCATCATGTATGGAGACATGATCACCAAGTCGATGCAGCTTGCCCTGGATGAAACGAATCGACGCCGGGCAATACAATTGGCTTATAACAAGAAAATGGGGATTACTCCTCAAACTATTCATAAAGCAGTTCATGATGTGCCGGAGGCAACTCGTGTTGCCGAGCTGAAAAAGGCCTATGGCACTAAACTACCACCCGAAGAGCTGGCGACACTTCTTAAGAGTTTAGAAAAGGACATGCGCCTTGCTGCGCGAGACCTGGACTTTGAACGAGCCGCTGAAATCCGGGATGCCATGATCGAATTAAAAGGAGAAGTCAATAAATACAAAATGACCAGCCAGCAACGCGGGAGTAAAAGTAAAAAGTATGACCATAAAGCACAACAAAAACAGGTGTCTTACCGAAAAGGGAAAAAGTGAGGCCAATGAAAGAAATATTTCAGAAACGGTCTACGTTGAACTATTTTCCTTGTGGTAGTAAACTGTAAGTAAAGAAGTAAAGAAGTAAAACTATTGAAAGGTGGTTTTATTGTGGAAGTATCCAGAATTAGCGCGAAAGGACAGGTAACGATTCCGAAAACAATCCGGGAATTGTTAAATTTGAACGAGGGTGATAGGGTTGCCTTCCTTGAAGAAAATGGCAAGATTGTGATCACTAAAGCTAGCTTAATTGCCTTAAATGAATTGCAGGATGCTTTAAGCAAAGATGCTAAGGAGAAAAGCATCACAGAAGAAGAACTCTTAAATGAACTTAAAGCAGTTCGGGAGGAATTGTGGAATGAACGGAAAAAGTAATGCCTTACGGGTATTTATCGATTCCAACATCCTAGTATCTGCAGTTCTTTCCGATTTGTCGTTATCCAGTAAACTATTATATTTGCTTATTGAGCAGCATCATTTAATCATTTGCAGTTACTCAATCACTGAGGTATCCAGGGTTATTGATCGGAGATTCCCAAACCATATTGCTAAATGGGACAAATTCCTAACGACTCTTGAATTTGAATTAGCATATACACCGTCAGACCTATCTACAGTGAAAGTGCCGTATATTCGAGATCCTGCTGATCTCCCCATCCTTGTTTCGGCTATTGTATCTCAACCAGATATATTTGTAACTGGAGATTTGGACTTTTATACACCGGAGATTCAAGAATATTTTACAATAATGACTCCAGGCGATTTTCTTAAGGTATTCTCTAACGACATAAATCATTGATACGTTTTCTTAGGAGGCCAATCATGACCCAAGACTATTTGCGCGTGCGTGGAGCACGTGCTCATAATTTAAAAAACATCGACATCGACATCCCTCGCGACAAACTGGTAGTGATTACGGGGTTGTCGGGCTCGGGAAAATCATCTCTGGCCTTTGATACAATATATGCTGAGGGACAGAGGCGTTATGTTGAATCCCTTTCAGCCTATGCACGGCAATTTCTAGGGCAAATGGATAAACCGGATGTAGATTCCATCGAGGGGCTTTCCCCTGCCATTTCCATTGATCAGAAGTCGACCAATCGTAACCCCAGGTCCACTGTGGGCACAGCGACGGAGGTTTCTGATTACCTTCGCCTACTTTTTGCCCGAATCGGGCAGCCGCATTGTCCCAAGTGTGGTCGCAGGATTTCCCAGCAAACCGTCCAGCAAATGGTTGATCAGGTGATGAGTTTACCGGAACGAACAAAACTGCAAATATTGGCGCCGCTCATTAAAGGGAAAAAAGGAGAGCATCATAAGGCCTTTGAGGAAGCACGTAAGGCGGGGTATGTTCGAGTTCGCGTCGACGGGGAGACAAGGGAGCTTGGCGAAGAGATAGAGCTGGTCAAGAATAAAAAACACTCCGTTGAAGTCGTGATCGACCGTATTTCCCTCAAACCGGAGAGTGCCGAACGTTTGGCGGATTCTTTGGAAACAGCGCTCAAACTCGGCGAAGGGAACGTCATCGTGGACATTACAGAGGGAAGTGAGTTGCTCTTTAGCGAGAATTTTGCTTGTCCGGATTGTGGGATTGCTCTCCAGGAAATATCGCCGCGTCTTTTTTCCTTTAACAGTCCTTACGGAGCTTGCCCAGTGTGTACAGGACTTGGGGCAAATCTTGTCGTCGACATTGACCTTCTCTTTCCGGATCGTTCTCTGTCCATGGCTGCGGGGGCGATCGCACCTTGGGCAAAATCAACGTCCAGTTATTACCCGAAAATGATGGAAGCTGTGGCCATAAACCTGGGGTTCGGGATGGATACCCCCTTGCAAGAACTTAGTGAGAGCCAATGGGAAGGACTGCTCTATGGAACAAAAACCCCTATTACCTTCCAATATCAAAATATCTTTGAGCAGCTAAAAACATATCGTACCAACTTTGAAGGGCTGATTCCCTTTTTTGAACGCCGCTACCGGGAGTCAACTTCGGATATGGTACGTCTCGAAATAGAAGGGTATATGAGTGAACACCTTTGTCCGGAGTGTCAGGGGAAACGCCTGAAACCGGAAGCGCTGGCCGTGAAGGTGGGCGGGATCTCGATCGATGATTTGACCCGCTTGCCGATTACCGAAGCTTTAAGCTTTCTGAATTCTTTGATCCTTACGCCCAAAGAACAAACGATTGCCCACCAAATCCTCAAGGAAATCAGGGAAAGACTGGGATTTTTGATGAATGTCGGACTGGATTACCTGACCCTGGGTCGTGCTTCAGGCTCGCTCTCCGGTGGGGAAGCCCAGCGAATTCGACTGGCGACTCAGATTGGGTCAAGCTTGATGGGTGTACTATATGTTCTGGATGAACCGAGTATTGGACTTCACCAAAGGGATAATGCTCGTCTGCTCTCAACTCTTAAACGTTTGCGTGACCTTGGAAATACGCTGCTTGTTGTTGAGCATGATGCGGATACGATGCTTGCCGCAGATCATATTATCGATATTGGTCCTGGCGCAGGGGTGCACGGCGGGCGAGTGGTGGCAGAGGGTACGCTTGAGGAAATCAAGGCTAATCAGGAATCGATCACGGGACAGTATTTGTGTGGCGCTAAACAGATTGCGCTGCCCAAGCAACGACGGCAGCCGAACGGCAAGTGGCTTGAAGTATTTGGCGCTCGGGAAAATAATCTGAAGGATATTCACGTGCGCATTCCTTTGGGCCTGTTTACCTGTGTGACCGGAGTCTCAGGCTCAGGGAAAAGTACCCTGGTCAATGAGATCATCTATAAAGGCTTAGCAGCCAAGCTGAGCTTAGCGCGGCATCATGCCGGCGCGCACGATCACCTGGAAGGGTTGGAGCATCTGGACAAGGTTATTGACATTGACCAGTCGCCGATTGGACGAACCCCTCGCTCCAACCCAGCGACGTATACCGGGGTTTTTAATTTTATCCGCGAACTCTTTTCCCTAACCCCGGAAGCAAAGATGCGGGGCTATCAACCTGGGCGGTTTAGCTTCAATGTCAAAGGCGGACGGTGCGAGGCCTGCCGTGGAGATGGGATTATCAAGATTGAGATGCATTTCCTTCCGGATGTGTACGTTCCCTGTGAAATTTGCGAGGGGAAACGGTATAACCGAGAGACCTTGGAAGTGCGCTACAAAGGAAAAAACATTGCTCAAGTCCTGGAGATGACGGTCGACGAAGCGGTGGAGTTTTTCCGGGTAGTTCAGAAAATCGCCCGGAAATTTCAGACGATGCAGGATGTGGGACTTGGCTATATTCGCTTAGGTCAACCCGCAACCACCTTATCCGGGGGAGAAGCACAGCGTATTAAACTGGCCACGGAGTTGAGCCGGCGCAGTACGGGTAAAACCATTTATATACTCGATGAGCCGACAACGGGTTTGCACTCGGCGGATATCGATAAACTCCTCCAGGTGCTCCATCGTTTGGTGGATGCCGGGGATACGGTGCTTGTCATTGAGCATAACCTCGATGTTATCAAAACGGCGGACTGGCTCATAGATCTTGGTCCTGAAGGGGGAAACCGGGGTGGAGAAGTGGTAATAGCAGGGACACCTGAGGACATTGCTGTTTTCCCGGCCTCTTATACTGGACAGTATCTGAAGCGTTATTTAGTATAGAGGATAGGGATGTTTGGGTAGTAAGGGAGTGAAAAGATTTTGACAATCCGTTTAGTAGCTATGGATCTCGATGACACATTGCTTAGGGATGATTGGACGATTTCCCCGCGTGTTGTAAAGGCGATTCAAAAAGCCCAGGCTCAGGGCGTTAAAATGACGATTGCTACCGGGCGCACGCCTATCTCTGCACGTCCGTATGCGGAGCAACTAGGGTTGGATGTCCCGGTGATCACTTACCACGGGGCGATGATCCAACAGGTTTTAAGCGGGGACATTCTATTTCGGTGCGTTATTCCCAGCCTTTTGGCCACAGAGATCGTCCAGGATGTTGTGGGTCGAGGCGTTTATGCCCAAATTTATCTAAAAAACCGTGTCATTACGTCGGAACTTAATGAATGGTCACATGAATATACGCGGCTCGCGAGTGTCTGTGTTGAAGAAGCAGATTTGTCAATTCTGCTTTCTCAAGAGCCGGAAGGGGTTGAAAAGATTCTCCTCATAGGAGAGGAATCTGACTTAGATCAATTAGCTCCCTTGTTAAAACAATGTTATGGGGAAAAAGTATACATTACGAAATCTAAGCCACGTTATCTTGAAATAACGGACGGCTCGGTAAATAAAGGTGTTGCACTGGCAGCTCTGGCAGAGCACTTTGGAATTGACCAATCAGAAGTTATGGCCATCGGGGACAGTTTTAATGATTTAGAAATGATTAACTACGCGGGTCTTGGTGTGGCTATGGGAAATGCCCGCCTGGAAATTCAAAATCGAGCGGATATTATTACCACCTCAAATGAGGAAGACGGCGTAGCCGAGGCTATTGAACGCTACGTACTGGATAGAAATATGTAGGAATGCAGTATGGGCGGAGTCCGAACGGGTGCTGATGTATTGAAAATGCTGGCACTGGGAGCCAATGCGGCCTGAGTGGAAGGCTGCTTATCTTTGCCGCTTACGGCGGAGGTTCAGAGGGGGTTGCCCTGATGTGCGACGCTTAGCGATGTTACCATGGATGTGTTGATCAGAAACAGAAGGAATTTACGCCTCCTCGTGCAATCTGGCACAATAATTGCAATAAGTTGCCCAAACCGCTATACTTAGTGCGAAGGGGGTTGCCTATTTTGCGTGTTCTTCTGGTTGCTCTCAATGCAAAATATGTTCACACAAGTCTAGCCCTTCGCTATTTGTGTAGTGAAGTTAACGCTGTTTACCCTGACGTTTTGCTTCGGGAATTTAGCATTAACGACCGCCTTGACCGAATTGCCGGGGAGCTTTATGAAGCCAGGGCCGATGTCATTGGCTTTTCTTGTTATATCTGGAACCTTAAAGAAATCGCGGCGCTGATCAGGCAGCTTCATCCTGTTTGTCCGAATGTGAAATTTGTCGTTGGGGGTCCGGAAGTTTCTTTCGAGAGCGAGGAGTTTCTACGCGAGCATCGGGAGGTGGATGTGCTTGTGATCGGCGAAGGGGAAAAAACATTTTTAGAGCTGCTTACCGCGTGGGAGGGCGGGAATGATCTTTCTCACGTCTCTGGTATTGCCTGGAATAAGAATGGAAAAATCGTCATCAATCCTCACCGAATTACATCCTCTGATTTGAACGATCTCCCAAATCCATATACTGAGGATGAGGACCTCACAGGCCGGCTTGTCTATGTTGAGACGACCAGGGGATGTCCGTTTAACTGTCAGTATTGCCTGTCCTCGACCTCCCGGGGGGTTCGTTATTTAGAGCCTGAGCGGTTTCGCCCAATGCTTCGCCAAATACTTAAAAACGGCGCCCGCACCATCAAGTTTGTGGACCGCACCTTCAATGCCCATAAGCAGCATGCTTTACGAATTTTGGACATTGTCAGGGAAGAGACTAAATATCTTCCGGATGCAGGGCGGATTCGGGTTCATTGCGAAATGGCAGGGGATCTCCTTGATGACGAATGGATGGATTATTTCAGAGCTTATCCGCGCGGTTTAATACAATTGGAAATCGGTGTACAAACTACATACGAACCAACCCTGAAGATTGTTTCACGCTCCCAAAACTTTGAGGAGTGGAAAAAATACGTGTCCGAAATACAGGCTCTGGGGATACCGCTCCATCTTGACCTGATTGTCGGGTTACCGGAGGAAAACTGGACTAATCTCCGGACTTCGTTTAATGATGTATACCGAGTGAAACCGGCTATGCTCCAGCTCGGATTTTTAAAAGTACTAAAAGGATCAGGGCTTCGTCTGCAAAGCAACGCTTACGGCCTCGTGTACACCCCGGATCCTCCCTATACTATTTTAGAAAATTCAGTCTTGTCCCATGGCGAAATACTTCAATTACATCGCATGGAAGACTTACTCGATAAATATTATAATTCAGGGAAGTTTACACACGCCTTGGCTGAGGTTTTGAAATTGTTTTCAACTCCGTTTGATTTTTACCATGGATTTGCCGAGTTTTGGGAACATTGTGGTTGGTTTAACCGACAATGTCAGGGCAAAGCCCTCTTTGACAAGCTGTGGGAGTTTATCGAGCATCGTGTATCATGCGTCGATATTTCCACGCGGGAGAAAATCCGTGAAGCCTTGCGTTTTGATTATTACCTTTGGGAGCGTCCCAGCACCGTTCCTGACTATCTTCGACTCGAAGCCGGCATAGAGTCGGAGGGAAAAGCTAATCCGTGGAAAGCAAGAGAGGATGAAGTTCGACGAGATGGTTACTGGGAAAAATTAATTCCAGAGTTCAAACAAATGGACCGGCGTCAGTGGAACCGCAATACGGCAGTCACCTATTTCACCTCTGATGTGGTACTGGTCGGGGAATCGGCGGCACCGGGTTGGTATCTTTTCCTCTATCAAAAGGGAAATGTAAAGGCCTACAGGTTTGAGGACGAATGGAGTGCGGTTTAATGACGTCTCGATATTTCTCACGCAAAATCATCACTCTTTGGGGGTGCATATTCGCTTTAAGCATACTTCTTACAGGGTGTACCAGAGAACCTCAGACCGGACAACCAGGTGGCCCGGCCCCTGCGGTTGTGGAAATCTGGCATTCTTTGCAAGGGGCAGAGGCGGATACCTTAGAGGGACAGATTCGAATAATTACGGAGACACATCCTGAGGTAATCATTAAACTCAAATATGTGCCGGAACAAAACTTTGTGGCTTTTTCCTACCAAGCGGAAGCAGGAGGGGAAGGACCGGAGATTTTTATCGCTTCAAGGGAGATTATCCGCCAGCTTTATGAGCACGGAACGCTGGCAAAAACAGCGTACATCGATCAAACGGCTTTTCCTGCCGCCTTGTCCGCCTTCCAATTTGGGGGAGTGGGATATGCGTCCCCTTGGTTGACAGATGTTCCTTTACTCTATTTTCGAACGGATACAGCCATTGTCCCAACAAATTTAGACGACCTTTTCTTAACCAAAGGGGGAATTTCAATCGCTGCGCCCGATACTGCCACACTTTCCGCCTGGTGGAATGGGCAAGGCGGGAGGTTGCTGAATGCTGAAAACCCGGTTCTGGATGATCCCCTCAATGTTACGTTTCTTAAACAGCTCTTGACTTGGCGAGAGGCCCAAAGCCTTCGTATCGATCCTTCTGTACTCAATACATTTGCCGGTGGGGGAACGCCCTTTATGATCGCCGGGGCGAGTCAGGCCAAATTCTTAACCCAGCAAAATGTACCTTGGGGATGCATGCCGCCGTTTGAATTGGTTGGTGGGCAAGGACACCCGCTTTTAGGCATGACACTAGGGATTGCGAATTCTGCCATTAAAACGAATGAAGCCATGATGCCGGTGATACAGAGCGTTGAGAAAGCACTGCTGACATCGGAAGTGGAAGGGGCAATGCTGCAAGCGGGACGCCTTCTTCCAGCGAATATGGGGTACTATCAACGTCCGGAAGCTCAGAAAGATATCTTTCCACAGGCCAATATCGCCCTTGCCAAGGCGTGGGCAATAGATGGAAATGCCTTAGAGTGGAAGTTAATTCCCTTTCAAGACGCGGCATGGAGCAATGTCCTGGCAGGCAATTTCACTCCGGAGGATGCTCTGATCAGTGCGCAAGGGGAAGCCATAGAAGCACTGGCGGCCAAGTGACAACCTTAATCTAATTAGAGGAGGGGTGTGAAAATGACAAGAAAGGGAGTAGAAATTAAAGGAACAGATAACAAAGGGGTAGAGCTAATTGTCATTACGGGTTTATCTGGTGCCGGGAGGACCCAGTCTATGCAAAGTCTTGAAGACCAAGGGTTTTTCTGTATTGATAATTTACCGCCTAGCTTTCTTGTGAAATTCGCGGAACTATGTGCCCAGTCCAGGGGAAAAGTCTCTAAAGCTGCGATTGTTTGTGATTTGCGTGGCGGGGAATTTTTTTCTTCACTCAGCGAGGCCTTAAGTAACTTAGAGAAGGAAGGCTTTCATCTCGAAGTCCTCTTTCTGGATGCATCGGATGAAACGTTAATCCGCCGTTATAAAGAATCTCGACGCCGACACCCTCTTTCCCCGCATGGACGTGTTTTAGATGGGATTCAAGCCGAACGCCAGCAACTGGAGGAGTTAAGAATCCGTGCTGACAATATTATCGATACGTCTGACTTATCCGCCCAGGAACTCCGCAGCCAGGTGGCCGATTTGTTTTGCAAAGAGCGGGGGCTGGGCCAAATGGCCGTTTCGGTGCTATCCTTTGGCTTTAAATACGGAAGCCCTATGGACGCCGACCTTGTTATGGATGTACGTTTTCTGCCGAATCCATTTTACGTTGAAATGTTACGTCCGCTGACCGGCGAACACACTTTGGTTCAGGAATATGTCTTTGAAAATCCCATAGCCCAAGAGTTTATGGAGAAGTACTTAGCCTTACTGGAATACATCCTGCCTAATTATGTTCAAGAGGGAAAAAACCACTTGCTCATTGGGATTGGCTGTACGGGCGGACAACATCGCTCTGTGGCCATTGCTGAACGGGTTGGGCAGTTTTTAAAGGAACGTAATTATGCTATCAGTATAAAACATCGTGACGCTGTTAAAAATCAAAAGGGCGGAACAGCGAGATGAATTCTAAAATGAGTGAAGGGCTTTTACGATACTTGAAATGGCTCTACCCCAATCTGAAAGTAAAAAGGTGGTTTCTGCTGGCGGTTTTCGGAATCTTTCTTTTTGCAACTGGTTTTTCTGTTATGAATGATGGAGTGGCACTTGGTTACGCAGAGTTACAGTTTCGGGAGGTGATTTACCGGATGACGGGCAGCACGCAGCGCATTGCCGTACCAACCGGTGCAATCATCAGCGTCTTGGGAATTGCTGCAATTATCTTCGGTTTTAAAAGAATGTTATATTCCATTATTTCGACCGTACTCCCAGAAAATGAAGGAAGAATAGTTGATGTGATTTACACGCGCAATCATTTGCTCAGAGGCCCAAAGATTGTAGTGGTCGGCGGAGGTACTGGACTATCAACACTCCTGCGTGGTCTTAAGCAATACACTTGTAATCTTACAGCCATTGTAACGGCTTCGGATGATGGCGGAAGTTCGGGAAAATTACGCGATGAACTGGGTATTCAACCGCCGGGAGATGTTCGAAATTGTCTTGTAGCTTTGGCTGATACAGAGGACATCATGGATACCCTCTTCTCTTACCGTTTTGAAAGCGGAGCACTTGCGGGACATAGTTTGGGAAATCTGCTTCTGGCAGGGCTAACTGATACCTTTGGGGATTTTCAAAAAGGCATCGAACAGGTCGGTAAAGTGTTTGCTATCCGTGGTAAGGTGTTTCCCTCCACGTTGGAACAAGTTGTATTAGTTGCGGACTTGGAGGACGGGACCCGTGTCGCTGGCGAAACAACGGTTCGGAACACCGAAGGAAAGATTGACCGTGTTTACCTTGAACCCAGCAATTGTCACCCTCTACCTGAAGCCTTGCAAGCCCTTGAAGAGGCGGATCTTATTGTTCTGGGTCCAGGAAGCCTCTACACGAGCGTTTTGCCGAATCTGCTGGTGGCTGGCCTCAGAGAGAAAATCCGAGCAGTAAAAGCCCCCTGTGTGTATGTGTGTAATGTTATGACGGAAAAAGGGGAGACGGACGGTTACCGGGTATCTGACCATCTTCAAGCAGTTCTGGACCACTGTGGTTCAGGCTTTGTAGATGCAGTCCTTGCCACCAAGGGGAAAATTAATGCGTCGCTTCTAAAACGGTATGTGGCGGAAGAGGCCGTCCCCGTTATTACTGATCCCAAAGAGGTCGAACGACTGGGCGCCAAGTATTATGAGGCGAATTTAGTACAAGTTGGGAATGTCGTTCGCCATGATCCGGACCGCTTAGCAAAGGAACTTATGAGGTTGCTTTTTCGTTTGAAACCCATGGGGGAACGTATTGCCATAGTCGATTCTTATCTGCTCGCTCGGAAGCTCCGCCAAGAGTTATAGCGAGGCACAAGGCACGAGGCACGAAGCATGAGGCGCGAGGCACGAAGCATGAGGCGCGAGGCACGAAGCATGAGGCGCGAGGCACGAAGCATGAGGCGCGAGGCGCGAATAGAGGTATTCGAATCGAACGTCTGCAAACGTTTCAAACGTTTCCAATCGAACTTCGCACTTCGAACCTCGCACATCGAGTAAGGAAACGTTTCCATTCGAACCTCGCGCATCGAACCTCGCACATCGAGAAAGGGGGTGGGCGGGATTGTCTTTTAGTACTGACACCAAAGAAGAACTTGCGCGCTTAAGCGGTCAGAAATCATGTTGTGAGTTAGCGGAACTGGCGGCGTTGGTCCGCATGGATGGAACCCTCCAAATCAGTGCTCATCAACAGTACACACTGAATGTGACGACAGAGAGTGCTCCGGTGGCACGTAAGATTTTTCGTTTGGCTAAGGATGTGCTCAAACGTTCGGTGGATATTGTGGTTAGGCGCAAACATAGGCTCCGTAAAAATAATTCCTACATGGTAAGAATCTATTTTCGAGGGTTGGAAGACCTAAAAAACCTTGGCCTGGTTGATGAAGAAGGACAAATTTGCCATGAAATCGCTCCCTATCTGATAAAAAAGCGCTGTGATCAAAAAGCATATTTACGAGGGGCCTTTTTGGCTGGGGGCTCGATTAATAATCCGGAAGGAACCTATCATCTGGAAATTGTCAGTAATGATGAGCAGCATGCCAAGGCGTTATGTCACTTGGTCAATCGTTTTAAATTAGGGGCAAAAGTCAGCATGCGTAAGCATTGGTATGTAGTCTATATCAAAGAGAGTGAACATATTGTTGAGTTCATTGGCTTTATAGGCGCACATCATGCCCTTTTGGAATTTGAAAACGTTCGAGTGCTTAAAGATGTCAGGAACCAAGTAAATCGCTTGGTCAATTGCGAGACCGCCAATCTTGATAAAATTGTGGATGCGGCTGTGCGTCAGTTAGAAAACATCCAACTAATCACAGATACAATTGGGCTGCAGTCTTTGCCACCTACAATAAGGGATATAGCGGAGCTTCGGCTGGAATATTCCGATGCCAGCTTAAAAGAACTTGGAGAAATGCTGCGGCCAAAAGTCGGTAAATCCGGCGTCAATCATCGGATGAGAAAAATCAATGAATTGGCTGAACGAATCAGGACTCAAAAGACGGGAAATATATAATAAGGTACATTAAAGGAACACAAAAAACCGAGAATTTGGGGGGAGAAAAAGTGCGGTTAGGGTATGGCTTGAATCTAGAGCAGACTCAAAAACTTATTATGACTCCTGAATTGCGCCAGGCAATTACTATTTTGCAGTTGTCCGCACTCGAACTTTCCATGTATGTTGAGGAGCAGCTTCTGGAAAACCCTTTGCTGGAGACCCAGGAAGAGAGTTTGGATATTAAAGAAGATGTAGAACCAACAGTAGAGGAGGAACGTCCGGTAGAGGAGAAATGGGAAGTGGATTGGCAGGACTATTTTCATGACCAGGATGAAAATCGCATTCGTCATGAAAGAGTGGTCGTGGAGGAAAAACAACGCTTTGATCCCTTCATCGCTGCATCGCCTACGCTTCTGGAGCACTTGCTGGGACAACTCCATGTCCAAAAAATATCGGCTTCGTTACCCGTAGCAGAGTACATTGTTGGTAACTTGGATGATAATGGCTTTCTTCCGATAACACTAAAGGATATTGCCAATGAAACCAATGTCTCCCTCAAAACGGCTGAAGAAGCGTTAGCTTTGGTTCAGACCCTTGACCCCTTGGGGGTGGGGGCTCGGAATTTAGAGGAATGTCTTCGCTTGCAGTTACCGCTCCTTCCGGACTATCCTCCTGAATTACCGGAGTTATTAAAGTATCTTGAAGATTTGGCGGCAGGGCGTCTGCAACGAATTGCCCATGCCCTGAAAATCCCTATATATAGGGTACAGGAACTGGCGGATTTGGTGCGTAAACTGGATCCCAAACCAGGCCTCAGTTTTTCAGGTCCGGGAGATGTGCGCTATGTCGTCCCGGATGTAGTAATTGAAGAGATCGAAGGGGAATTTATTATTCTTGTTAATGACATCACCGTACCCCGCTTGGGGATCAACAAGGTCTACCGTGAGGCCTTAAGCCTTGAAGAGGGGACAGACACCCGCAAATTTGTTGAACAGAAACTGAACGCGGCATCCTGGCTCATTCGCAGTATTGAGCAGCGTCGCCTAACGCTTTATAAAGTATCCAGCGCTATTGTGAAGTGGCAAACGGAATTTCTCCGCTATGGGATCCGTCATCTCAGACCGCTTACGTTAAGAGATATTGCAGAGGAAATTGGGGTTCATGAGTCGACAGTCAGTCGGGCGACAGCCCATAAATATATTCAAACCCCCCGGGGTATTTTCGAGTTTAAGTTTTTCTTTGCCAGTAGCTTGGGCAGAGGGCGTAATAACGCCAATAGTATCACGACAGAGGGGATCAAACTTGCTTTGCGCGATCTCATCTCTTCAGAAAATCCCAAAAGCCCATATTCTGATCAGAAGCTGGCTGACCTTCTTAAGGCGAAAGATATGGAGATTTCCAGGAGGACAGTGGCTAAGTACCGTGACGAGTTGGGGATTGCGGCGACGACTGGCAGGAAACGATATTAGAGGGGGGGTGAAGGAGCATGTTAAGGTATGGGGCATTACTTTTAGCTTATTTCCTGGGAGCCATACCGTTTGCTTATTTAGTGGGAAGGATCAGACATGTGGATGTCCGTTCACAGGGAAGTGGCAACATCGGTTCAACGAATGCTTCTCGATTGTTAGGTGCTAAATATGGCGTGGTTGTGTTTGTGGGGGATGTCTTGAAGGGTGTCTTAGCAACGGCCCTTTGTTTAAATTTGTTGGGTCCTTGGGGCGGCTTAGGCGGTGGGATATTAGCTATTATCGGACACAGCTGGAATCCCTTTTTTAAATTTAAGCCGACGGGTAAGGGTGTCGCAACGGGATTTGGCGTTATTATCTTTCTAGTTCCGGGGATATCCTTGGTAGCGATTATTGTGTTTGTTATCGTCGCGTTAATTACTCGTTATGTGTCGTTGGCGTCTATTTTAGGGGTTGCAACGGCTGTTTTAATGACCCTTTTTTCATCGGTTCCTCTCGCTTACAAAGTATTCGTTCTTCTTGCAGCTACGCTGATTTTCGTGCGTCACCGCGCCAATTTCCAACGTTTATTGAAGGGGACAGAGCCGAAACTTACTTACTAAGGCAGCTTGGCATTCAATCCGAACCTGGCTCAACAAGAAAGGGGATTTTTTATGAACAAAAAGAGTGTAAAAGATGTCGAGGTGCGGGGAAAACGCGTACTGGTTCGAGCAGACTTAAACGTACCTTTGGACGAGCAACGACACATTACTGATGATACGCGTATACGAGCCTCGCTGCCCACAATAGAATATCTTGTCCGTCAGGGAGCGCGGGTGATTTTGGCGTCTCATCTTGGCCGTCCCAAGGGGCAGGTCAAGCCGGAGTATTCTTTGGATTCAGTAGCCCAACGTTTGAGCGAGTTGTTGGGGCAAGACGTGCGGCTTGCCGGGGACTGCGTAGGGAATGCAGCCATGGAAGCAGTAAGCAGGCTGCAAGACGGGCAGGTTCTCTTGTTGGAAAATGTCCGTTTCCATGCGGAAGAAGAGAAAAATGATCCGACGTTCGCCCGTGACTTGGCAATGCTCGCCGAACTATTTGTCAACGATGCCTTTGGAACTGCGCACCGTGCTCATGCGTCCACAGAAGGGGTTACCCACTATCTTCCTGCCGTTGCAGGATTACTGATGCAAAAAGAAGTTGAATTCATGGGCAACGCTTTGGAAAGGCCGGAACGACCTTTTGTGGCTATTATCGGCGGCGCCAAGGTGAGCGATAAGATTGGCGTAATTGAAAATCTCCTGGAAAAGGTCGACACCTTGATCATAGGGGGAGGGATGGCGAATACCTTCCTGAAAGCGCAAGGGATTAAGGTGGGGAAATCCCTTCTGGAAGAGGAAAAAGTGGAATTGGCAAAACAACTCATCGAGAAAGCCAAAGCGAAAGGCGTGGAATTGGAGCTGCCGATTGATGTGGTGGTAGCCCTTGCCTTCGAAGCCAATGCTCTTCACCATACGGTGGGTGTGTCTGAAATTCAGGAGGATGAAATGGCTTTAGATATCGGCCAGGCTAGTGCGGAGAGGTTTGCCGCCCGAATTTCAACCGCCCGGACGGTGATCTGGAACGGTCCGATGGGTGTTTTTGAAATGGATGCCTTTGCCAGAGGTACAGAGCGAGTTGCCCAGGCGGTGGCCTCCTGCGGGGGAATCACAATAGTTGGCGGCGGGGATTCTGTGGCAGCCGTGGAGAAAATGGGCGTTGCGGACCGCATGACCCATATCTCAACTGGGGGTGGTGCCTCTCTTGAGTTTTTGGAAGGGAAAGTGCTGCCAGGTGTTGGGGCATTAAACGAGGCATGAGAGGTTATGAGGAAGAGGAGGAATTCTAAAGTGGTAAATCGACGAACAGTTATTGCCGGCAACTGGAAAATGTTTAAAACCGTAAGCGAAGCAGAGAATTATGCAGTGAAGTTTTTGGCAGAGGTCAAGGGTATTCAAGACCTGGATATCGTCTTATGTGCCCCTTTTACAGCCCTTTATCCCCTGAAAAATAAACTGGAAGAAAGTAATGTGCATTTGGGGGCCCAAAATATGTCCTGGGCAGACCAGGGTGCCTATACCGGTGAAATCTCCGCCCAGATGATTCTTGATGTCGCCTGTGCATATGTTATACTCGGCCACTCTGAACGGCGGGAAATGTTTGGTGAAACGGATGAAGGGATTAATAAAAAAGTGCTGAAAGCATTAGCTGCGGGCTTGACGCCCATCCTTTGTGTGGGGGAAAATCTGAACACCCGCGAAGAAGGAAAAGCAGCGGAGTGGGTCCGTTCTCAGGTTATTCATGCTCTTACCGGCATATTGCGAGAGGATCTGAGTCGAATTGTCATTGCTTACGAGCCCATATGGGCGATTGGTACCGGGAGAACAGCATCCAGTCAAGATGCCCAGGAAATGTGTGTCTCAATCCGTACCACTCTGAACGGCCTCATGGGATCTGAGGCTGAGAAAGTACCCATCCTCTATGGCGGAAGTGTCAAGGCGGAGAACATTGCAGAGCTTTTGACTGAGCCTGACGTTGACGGCGCACTAGTCGGCGGGGCAAGCCTGGATCCCCTAAGTTTCGTGAAACTTGTCCATAACGCAGCATCCGTTTTTGCACGCGTGAAAGGAGTATAGGGATGGGGGCTAAACCGCTTCTCCTTATGATTTTAGATGGTTGGGGTCATAGTGAGGCTATCGAAGGAAACGCCATAGCTCAAGCAAATTTGCCAAATTTTCGGCGCTTGGAAAGTACATACCCTCACACATTCCTCCGGGCATCGGGAGAAGCAGTGGGATTACCGGACGGTCAAATGGGAAATTCTGAAGTTGGGCATCTGAACATGGGTGCCGGGCGGGTAGTCTATCAGGAATTAACCCGTATCTTTAAAGCGATTAAGGATGGGACGTTATTTAAGAATCCGGTCTTAATCGAAGCTATGGCTCACGCCCGCCTCTCTAACAAGGCCTTCCACTTTATGGGCTTACTCTCTGACGGAGGAGTTCATTCCCATATAGCGCACTTGTTTGCCCTGCTGGAGATGGCCAAGGAACAAGGATTAGAAGAGGTGTATATCCACGTTATTCTGGATGGCCGCGACGTTTTGCCGCAGAGTGCCAAACAATATATCACTCAACTGGAACAAAAAACTATGAATTTGGGGTTTGGCAAAATTGCCTCGGTGAGTGGCCGTTACTATGTGATGGACCGGGATCGGCGCTGGGAACGCTTAGAAAAGGGTTACCAAGCCTTGGCTTTGGGCGAGGGAAAATGCGCGGCCGGTGCCTTAGCAGCGCTGGAGAGTTCCTATGATCTGCGTGTGACGGATGAATTCGTGCTGCCAACGGTAATTGTTAATGAGAACGGAAAACCGGTAGGCCCCATTCAAGAGGGGGACAGTGTCCTCTTCTTCAACTTTCGTGCAGATCGGGCGCGGGAAATCACGCATGCTTTCGTAGATGAAGAGTTTTCAGGATTTGCCTGCCCCATTCACCCCCGAGTTCACTTTGTGTGTATGACTCAGTATGAGGACACGATCGGCGCACCAATCGCGTTTCCGCAACAAAACCTGAATAACACGTTGGGAGAAGTTCTTTCGCAACACGGGTTAAAACAGTTGCGGATTGCAGAAACGGAAAAATACGCGCATGTGACCTTCTTTTTTAACGGTGGAATCGAAGAATCCGATCCCGGGGAGGAACGCATCCTGATTCCTTCCCCTAAAGTCGCGACCTATAACCTTCAGCCCGAGATGAGTGCACCGGAAGTAACTCAAACGATCCTGGAACAACTAAGGAAAAATACATATGATGTGATTATTCTGAACTTTGCCAATCCGGATATGGTTGGACATACCGGTGTGTTCGAGGCAACCGTCAAAGCGGTGGAGGCGGTTGACCAATGTTTGGGTAAGATATATGATGAGCTTCAAAAAATGAATGGGACCCTTCTTGTGACCGCTGACCATGGAAATGCCGAAGCCAAAGTGGATCTAGCGACGGGTCTTCCCCTGACCGCTCACTCGACAAATCCGGTTCCCTTTATTCTCGTCGATGAAAAGTTCAAAGGGTTGAAGCTGCGTGAGGGCGGTGCTCTGTGCGATATTGCCCCTACTCTTCTCGAATTGCTCAATATTCCAAAACCCGTGGAAATGACCGGAAAATCATTGCTTAAATAGTGAACTCAAAATAGACCAGGTTACGCCTCGGATTATATCCCAATGACACCTAAGGAAATAGGGACTCTTAAAAAAGGGGAAATAAAAATGAATTTTATTACAGATGTTTATGCTCGTGAGATTTTGGATTCCCGGGGGAATCCGACTGTAGAAGTAGATGTCGTTCTTACAGATGGGCTCATAGGACGCGCGGCTGTCCCGTCGGGCGCTTCAACAGGGGCTTTTGAAGCAGTGGAACTTCGGGATGGAGATGCTACCCGTTATATGGGAAAAGGGGTAATGAAAGCGGTTGAAAATGTCAACTTACTAATCAGCCCGGAAGTCGAGGGACTGAATCCGTTTGACCAACCAGGACTGGATCGTCTGTTGATTGAACTTGATGGAACCACAAATAAGGGAAAATATGGAGCCAATGCGATTCTGGGGGTGTCCTTAGCCGCAGCTAAAGCAGCAACTGAGTCGCTCGGGTTACCCCTCTATCAGTATTTAGGCGGCGTGAATGCCAAAGAACTTCCAGTGCCGATGATGAATATCTTAAATGGCGGAAGTCATGCCGATAATAATGTGGACATTCAAGAATTTATGATTATGCCAATCGGAGCGTCGAGCTTTGCTGAGGCCTTGCGCATGGGGACAGAAGTGTACCACAGTCTGAAAGCGGTACTAAAAGAAAAAAAACTCGCCACAGCTGTCGGGGATGAAGGCGGTTTTGCACCCAACCTCAAATCCAACGAAGATGCGCTGCTGTGCATTGTGGACGCGATTCAAAGGACGGGGTACATTCCTGGAGAACAAGTAGCCCTGGCGCTTGATGTGGCAGCCTCAGAACTATACGAAAATGGAACCTATAACTTGGTAGGGGAAGGGCTTAAGAAGACCTCTGAGGAAATGATTGATTATTATGAGGGACTGATCGAGCGCTATCCGATTGTTTCCATAGAAGACGGGCTGGATGAAGACGACTGGGAAGGCTGGCGTAAGCTGACGGAGCGCTTGGGAGATCGCGTTCAGCTTGTCGGGGACGATCTATTTGTGACCAACCCGGAGCGCTTGGCGCGTGGGATTAAGGAAAAATGCGCCAACTCGATCCTGATTAAGCTCAACCAAATCGGCACCTTAACCGAAACCCTGGATACAATAGAAATGGCTAAACGGGCAGGCTATACCGCTGTCGTCTCGCATCGTTCCGGGGAGACAGAAGACGTCACCCTAGCCCATGTCGCTGTTGCCGTCAATGCCGGGATGATCAAAACTGGGGCTCCAGCCCGGACCGAGCGGGTGGCCAAGTATAATGAATTGCTTCGTATTGAGGAGGAACTTGGAGAGAGCGCAGTGTATCGTGGCCGGAAAGCGTTAGCCAGGTAGGGATGGTTTCTTGAGTTTTATTGAGGCGTGTGCTAGAATAAGCCTATTGGTTAATAAGTTGATTACGTAAATGAAGACATAGGGTTGCATTAGGGAGAGTGAGTTTATTGAAAATTGCTTTGGTTATTCTTTTGAGTCTTAGCTCTTTAGGACTCATTGTAACTGTCTTATTTCAGTCTGGCAGAAGTGCCGGTTTATCCGGAGCTATTTCAGGCGTTGGCGAGTCTGTCTTTGGGAAAAAGAAAGGTATGGATGAATTATTCGCGAAACTAACGGCCGCTTTAGCTGTCGTCTTTATGCTGAGTTCCCTGGGGCTCACCATGATTTTGTAACAAAACTGATCATCGCTCTATTCTCCTGCAAATAAAGCTAAACTTTGGAGGGGCACTTCACAAGAGGTGTCCCTTTTAGGTACTAAACCCATGGAAAAGTTCAACTAAACTTTAGAGGGAGTTAAAACTCCCCGAACTATGTTTTATATATGCTATACCGAAGTACCAGGTGAGAGGAGAAATAATTATGCCCTCTGAAGGAATAAAAATCGTCGCTGAAAATCGGAAAGCATTTCACGATTATTTCATTGATGATAGGGTCGAGGCAGGGATCATTCTTACCGGAACTGAAATTAAATCTATCCGTAACGGGAAGATAAATCTAAAAGACAGTTATGCTCGTATAAACAATGGCGAAGTATGGGTTTATCAGATGCATATCAGTCCTTTTGAACAGGGTAACCGTTATAATCATGATCCACTTCGACCACGCAAATTACTACTACACCGTTCTGAGATTAACAAGTTAGTCGGGAAAATCCAACAGCAAGGACTAACCCTTCTCCCGATTAAAATTTATTTAAAGAACGGCATGGCCAAAGTTGAATTGGCAGTTGGTCAAGGAAAGAAGAATTACGATAAGCGTCAAGCCCTTGCTGAACGAGAAGGCAAACGCGATATTGAACGAGCGTTAAGAGATCGTAATAAAGCCCATTAAAAAAAGAATTTTTCCATAAAATATAATAATACCATAAAAAAGTAATAATTCCATAGATATACGGCTTTGTTTTGTGCTTAAATATGTTATACTAAACATGTAGATCACTTATATGGGGGCGTTCTAGACTCGCTCGGAGAAGCGGTGGCAAGAGTTGCGCGTCGAGATTCCACCTGGTCTCGTTAAACGGTGGGCAAAAATAGTTAACGAAAATAATTACGCCCTAGCAGCCTAGTGCCGCTAGCATCCTGCCTTCTGGACCTACGGTGAAGGGTCAGGGTGTCAACTTAGTAGGACGCTCTAATGTCAATGCTCGGAGACATTAGCTAAGATTATCGAGCTAGCCTGACATGAATCCTCGCCTTTAGGAGTCACGTCTGGCGAAACTAAATTGAAGGATACACGCGTAGACGCTTTTGGGGCAGCTCTTCGATACAGGGGTGCAAATCCCCTCGCCTCCACCA
>NZ_JCAIJG010000108.1:0-4216 GCF_059735615.1 Desulfosporosinus sp. Tol-M2 | reverse complement strand
TTTAAACTCAATTAGAGTCTACCCACCCCAAACATCCCTTAACTACCCTAGTCCCTCTTTACAAAGCCGCCGGTACACCCTTCCCTCTGGGAATGGGCATCTTTAGATCCAGTCACTCTACTAACCTCTTGAACTAAGAGTTATTTGGGATATCCACAGCCCGTTTAATTGTCGCCCATATCCTTAATTGATGTCAAAACACAAAGTAATTATTTATTTATTCCTTAGAATTAAGCAGAAATCCTTTAAGGATTTAATGAATTTTCCAGTTTTGTTACCCATAGGCCACATTTTTATCCTGTGTGAAAGACCCAATTAAAACTCTTATTCCTACTCTAATTCTAAGTCCAACGTAAATCCGACCAACTACTTCTTTTGCCGAAAAACCTGGATTCTTAACCAAGCCGCCGGTACACCGTTCCCTCATCTAGGGATGAGCAGGGCGACTTATTCTGGGGACCTCAACTTTTCCCTCCCAACTCCTCGATCGAGACTCCAAGCCCCGCTGCTAACCTTCTACATTAAGGGAACCTTTCTTTGCATCACCGTCAAGTCCGTTCCTTATGCAAAAGCCACGAATGCTATTTCGAGAAACCCCAAGCACTGCAGCGATAGCTTTATATCCAACTCCTTTAAGCCGGAGGTCATAGATCTGCTGTTTTTCAATTTCCGTCATTTGTCACATCCTTACTAAATAATACAGTTATTCACACATATTGATGCTTATCCACAAGTTTCCACTGACTTATCCACAGTTAAAAATCTTCTTTTGCACACAGTTTGCATTGACTTTCCCAATTACTCTCATCCTCTACTTGCAGCGGAACCCTGCTGACTGTTATATTTTTTTCGTTACATCTAATGTCTTCACTAAAAAGTCCTGACGTAAGCCTTGGACAGCCGGGATATAAACATGGTCGCTTGGGCTTTCTAGGCATTCAACCATCTCCGGACAAGACAAAAGCCCTCGCGGGTTTGTACCTTCAAGGGCTATCTTCAATGCTACTTCTACTTATCGAGTTCACTGAACATATACCACGACGTTCCGAACACCATATACTAATGCTGCCTCTGTGGAATTCATATAAGGTCGATGCGGTTCCCTTTTATTGCTCCTCCAGTATCTAAAGCGTGAGCCAGTCCATAACCCTCGACAAATATGTTTGTTCCGAGAGGGATTAATGCAGGATCGACGGCAATAACTCCCAACGGACGGACGCCCCCGATGCTGTTATCCCTCCTGTATGTACCCGGGTAGTTCTGGTACTATTAATAGAGTAATTTATGGAAGTCCCAGTGAACTATTTTTCAGCAGTCAGCGATACTCTCTTTTAGTGTTAGAAAAAGAAAATCAGCCAAATTAGAATGATAAGCATCTCTTTGGTTGCGCCTTGTCCTAACCCCCAAATTGTCAAAGCACCATCCATTAGACTTAGTATTAAGGACACTATGGAACTGACGATGATTGCTTTGTCTCTCGACCTCAACATATTATTCTCCATCTTCGGTAATGGATTACTTATGGCACAAATGAAGATATCGGTGATATGAACATTCACGTGCGGCGAAACCGCAGTTCCGGAGAGATGGAAACCGCCAGTACGGAACTGGGAACCGCGTTTAAGAATCATCGTTGACCCAAAATAAGACTTGATATGGGGGCGGCGGATGCTACCCTAAAGAAAGGGGTGGGGCTTACCCAAAAGGAATACCCCTATGAGCCACACCCCTCGACCCATTGAATCCGACGTGGGGTCCCATATGCTTTGGGACACTTCCTTTGGATTTAATCGAGTTGGCTTTGCAAATTTTCCCTCAGTAATTTGGGATTTTTGTCATCGCTACTGTAAGCGTGGCATATCCCCTTATACATTTCCCTGATTTTTTCCATTCTTTCTTTGTAGGGCATTGTTTTGGGCAGTAGGTGGAAATCCCGAAGTTGAATCACGGTTGTGATTGATTCCATAGCAAGTTCCACCAAATGCAAGCAACCCATAGACCCTCCCAGTATTCTCTGCACCTGTTCTTTAATTCCTTTTTGGATTTTCAAACCTACAAGACCTTCCATTTTTGATGCAACTTCATAACATAAATCCCAGGGCACTTTAATTATCTGAACCTTTGCGGCCAAGATCAACGTAAAATTACTATCAAAGGTTACAATACTTTTTATCTCGTGGAAGTAGTCCTTTAAATGGACGATAATCCTTATGTTAGTATCTTCTTGTTCAATGCTAATGGACTTTTCTTTTTCAAACAGCAGCATATTCTATCCTCCAATCTTCTCTATGATAATTTCAATTTTATACTTTAATATACATAGTAACATTTTGTACCTCATCCGCCTAGACCCAAGAGAAAACCCTGAAAAGGAATATTCGTTGAACATAAAACCAGGATAAATATAGAAAACTATTAAAAAACGATTAATAAATAGAGGTATAATAAAATCAGTAGAATATCCCGAATGGTGAAATGGCTTGTGAAAATATTCGTAGGAGTTACTGCTGTAGTTATTACGTCCTGTTCATATCTCTTTTAAAATATTAAAGATTTTATTTTAAAGGAGATGTTTCGTTTTATGACGAAAAAGAGGTTCTTGCAAGGTTAATATTCAATGTTGAAGATCGGGAAAATATTCTAAGAAAAAACAAAAATGACCAGACCGTCTAATACCGATCCGGCGTGAATTCCTATTAACTTAAACTGGACCTACTATCAACCATCTCAATTTCTATAATTTAAGGGGGGCGTTTTTTCCCGAATTTTTACACGATTACGCGAATATCTCATATACCCCCACCGGGTACCCCCATATATTCGCGTAAAAGTGTACCCCCGAAGGCCGGAATTATTCCCCAATATGTTCCCTTGGACGGTTGTATGCATACGTACCAGTACCCCCAGGCTGCTAAAGTGTCTCATCCATAGTCGGTTAATAAAACTTAAATTTTTAGTTCTCTCGGAAAAATTTACTTGAATAAATCCAATAATGTAATATTAGTATTGATATCTAGCTAATGTTTTATCTTTTTGGGAGGTAATCGTATGCCCGGTATAATTAAATTCAAAACGATAGAGTTGACCAGCACATTTCTTGACCCCCGACAAAAATTTGAACAGACGGCAGAGAAATTCCAGGTGAGGTTTAACCCTCTTACCGGTAGGACAGGCCACTTCTCACACTTTGGAGCAATCAAACCACAAAAACTGGACCTGCAAAGATACAACGATCCTGAAATTAAGGGATTCTGCCCATTTTGCGACGACTTGAAAGAAAAATTAACTCCGAAATTCGTTAAAGAAGTTATTCCTCAAGGCCGCCTGTCGCAAGGGGAAGCTCTGCTTGTTCCTAACCTATACCCATATGACATCTATAGTGCTGTAGACATTATGACCAATGATCATGTGGTGCCTTTGGAATGCTTCAATGATAAGAGGCTTTTTGATTCTTTCAGCGTGGGGATTAACTTTCTGAAAACAGTTAAGGCACATGATCCTTCTTTACCATATCACATTATGACATGGAACTATATGCCGCCTTCCGGAGGCGGGTTAGTGCACCCACACCAGCAGTATTTTGCTACAGCAAACCCAGGAAACCAGTTTACAGATGAATATAAGGCTGCCGAACAATTTTATTGGCAATATAAAACTGATTTTTGGTCTGAACTCATTAAAGTGGAAAAGAAAATTGACGAAAGGTATATCGGGCAGATTGGAAGCAGCCATTGGTTAACATCCTTCGTATCATTGGGAGTCCTCGGAGAAATCATGTGTGTTTTCCCAAAAATATTTTGCATTGATGATTTCTTAGATTCAGATACTAACGAATTGATTCAGGGTCTTCATAATGTTTTCCGTTATTTCATAAAAAACGATATATTCAGTTTTAATGCTTCACTGTTTTTCGGTCCTAAAGGGCAGAACTTTTTTCCTGCCCATTTTAGAATCGTACCACGAACATTTTTAAACATAAGAGATTTTGCTCCTGATTTGAATTTCTTTCAAGCATTACTGCAAGAACCAGTAAGTGTGGTTATTCCAGAAGAATTATGTAAGGCAATAAAAGAATTATTTTAATTAGTGAGTACACTGTGGTACATGGGATCTACCTAATAAATCCAACTTGCAACCCCATTTATTGAAAAACTGTCGAGTATCGAATTATGCTTAGCTAAATTGAGGTTTATTTCTCGATTAAATAATACCATAC
>NZ_JCAIJG010000191.1:0-1460 GCF_059735615.1 Desulfosporosinus sp. Tol-M2 | reverse complement strand
TCTATTTAGCCATGGAACTATAATGTACCCATGAATTAGGACACGTTTTCACAAAAACATCGTGAATCTGATAAAATGAATTAAGAGGAAGGCAGGTTCACGAACATGGGGAAACGCAAATTCACAGCGGAGTTCAAGACCCAAATAGTATTACAAGTGCTGCGCGAGGAAAAGGAACTCGGAGCCATTGCGGCCGAACAGCAAATAAACCCTAATCAACTAAGGACATGGAAGAAGGAATTTCTGGACAAGGCTGCAAGCGTTTTTGATGGCAGTCGTCAGACTAAGGAGTCTGAACGTCGTAAACGCGAGTTGGAGGCTGAAAAAGAAGATATGCTAAAGACAATAGGTCAGCTCACATTAGAGCGTGACTTTCTTAAAAAAAAATCTATCCAAATCATGGGAGCTGACTACGAGAAGAAATTTATTAGATGATGAAGAGTTTCGATCTCTCACAGTTAAGCGCAGGTGTGAACTGTTGGGGATCCAGCGCAGTGGAGTGTATTACAAGTCTAAAGAATCTAGTGCTGAGGATATAGAGCGTGAAGAGCATATCAAACGACGAATAGACTATTGGCATACTAAGTTGCCCTCTTCAGGTGTGCGAAAACTGCGTAAATTCTTGCAGGATCGAGATGGTATCAGCATCGGTCGTAAGCTAATTCGGCGATATATGAACGAGATGGGTATCTACGCAGTTTACCCCAAGCCTAATCTTTCCAAGCCCGGCAAGGGCCAGCATAAACTGCCTTACTTGTTGAGGAATATGGATATTTTTCTACCCAATCAAGTTTGGGCTATAGATATCACCTACATACCAATGGCGCATGGACATATGTATCTAACAGCAATTATCGACTGGTACAGCAGGTTCATTGTAGGATGGACACTCTCTGACACATTGGACACAGCACCCGTATTGGATGCGGTGCAAGCAGCCATAGCTCGGCATGGGATACCAGGCATAATAAATTCGGATCAGGGTAGCCAATTCACAAGTGAGGGATACAAAAGTTTACTGCGTTCCCACGGGATACGCCAGAGTATGGACGGCAAGGCACGCTGGGTAGACAATGTAATCATAGAACGCTGGTTTCGGAGTTTAAAAACTGAGTATGTGTATGTTAATGAATATAGTAGTCCACGTGATCTGCGTGCCGGTATCTGCGAGTACATTAACGATTACAATGTATTGAGGCCACATCAGAGCCACGATTACGATACGCCAGAGACGGTATATAGCTCTAAGTTTGCGGCGTGAGGGTAATCAAGGCCAATGGACATGTTTGCCATTGGCCGGAGTCAATTATACTTAAGGAGCGCTGTCAAGGTCGGGTAGTATTTGCTTTGCAAATCTCCACCCTTCCCTTGACAGGAGTAGTTTGACCAATAATGCAATAATGGTAGTATCTGGTACATGATGTTTTTTGAAAATCTGTCTTGACAAGGGGGACACTATA
>NZ_JCAIJG010000190.1:0-1579 GCF_059735615.1 Desulfosporosinus sp. Tol-M2 | reverse complement strand
GATCTGCTCCGCGCGATAGTCGTCGGTCTTGGCATTTATCATCGTCATGCGATTTAGCGCAAGGTTGATATCTTCTTTGGTCGCGGTATCGGCTTTGTCGGCTTTGGTGTCAATCTTGGCATTCATCTTGTCAAATTGCCCGCTCAAAAACTCTACCAGTTCGCAATAGGTTTGATCAACTTTATCAAACCGGCCGTCAATCTTGGCAAACCGGGCATCAATCTTGGCAAACCGGTCATCAATCTTGGTAAACCGGGCATCCATCTTATCAAACCGGGTGTCAATCTTGGCAAACCGGTCGTCAATCTTGGTAAACCGGGCATCCATCTTATCAAACCGGGTGTCAATCTTGGCAAACTGGGCATCAGAATCTTTTTTCATCTCCTGATAATTCTGCTCCATTTTATCAAACCGGTCGTTAAAAATTTTCACCAACTCGCGCGAATCGATTTGATTGTTGTTTTGATTTGATGTCTCCGGCATTTTTTTGAATTAAACGCGGCTTGAACACGATTTGAATATGATTCAAGTATAACCCAAACAAAATCCCACCGCAAACGCGTGTATGGCAACCGCTCACTGGGTCTAAAATTAAAAGGGTCTATCCCTCGTTACCGTGAGGGTTAGTCCCCTTTAATTTTTAATTTCTGGGAAAGGTTTAACCCTCGCGTTCTCGCGAGGGTTAAACCTTTAAAATACAAACCCCCAGTGAGTGGTTACTGTGTATTTGAAAAAGGGTTTCCATTATTCCGGCGAAAGTATAAAAAAAGACGCTAACTGATCATTGCGAGATTATAATGCTATCACTATCCGCAACAATCGTTAGCGCAATAATATCAATCTTTTTCTTCTTACCCAATTCCATTTTCATCGAAAGGATGGCCTCTTTTTTTCTATCGTAAGAGGAAAAACCGAACATAGTCTTATTCGGCCGAAGTTTAGTTGGAATAAAAGAACTTGTGCATATTATTTCTCCGTCAGAAAAAATTTCAATCATCATACGATCCGTGTTGATATAATCAACATCCTTTCCGCTCACTCTTTCATATATAATCACTGAAGACCCTTTTATGGTAATTATCATAACATCACCAATATCACTGAAACATCCTGAATTATCTTTGTCAAATCGCCGACGAATTGGATAAGTGAAACCTAGGCAAATTAAAGAAAGGCTGTTGCGAGGCGGGGCCTGCAACAGTCATAAGGCACACTAGCGATTTGATCTGCCGAATGTCTCCTTCTTTCGAAGGATCTGATCGGCCAAATCAGGAATCCTCTGATTTGTCCACCCCTCCCTAGGGAGGTAGTGGAATCTATCTACTACCTCCCCGGTGTCCTTCCTTAGTTCAAGGACACCGGGAATGGGATAAACCTCCCACTCAAAGACCGGGAAATCCCCCATTCGGACAAAAGTCCCGGGCGGATAGGCCATCACGACCTGTCCGGAGGAATCTATAATTGTCCATCTGGAGATATTCACCCACAGGGGAATATCCCCATCGCAGAGACCATCCACGGCTCCGTGAAGCTCGTGGAGAGTCTCGTTTGCCTCATTGATGCGAAGCGTGATGTTCGC